>JAFGMS010000060.1 GCA_016927375.1 Anaerolineae bacterium | reverse complement strand
TTCGATGCAGCCGGTAGTACCATCAGTGATGTTTGGTATACAGCCGCCGAAGTCTGTCCCTACACCTGGTCATGCTTAGTTGCCTCTTCAACAGCTTTGACACCCGGCTTCTACTCCTGGCGGGTGCGGTCCCGCTCGACTGCCGGCGAGGGACCCTGGAGTGAGTATCAAAGCTTCAAAGCTGCTCTGTCATATCACTACCTGTCTGACCCTGATCTTCCGCCGAACTCACAGCCTGAGTACATCTGGAGCCCGGTCGATGGCGCTGAAGCCTATCAACTGCAAGTAGCCGGTAGTGGTGGCAGCTTTGTGGTGGATGCCTGGTACGATGCCGGGGATGTTTGCGCTGGAGGAGTCTGCACGCTTACCTCGCCGACCGTGCTGGTGCCAGATCATTATTTATGGCAGGTACGTATCCGCGCTGGTGGAATCGAAGGTCCTTGGAGCCGGGTGACGGGTTTCCGCGTTGGTGCATCCACCGCGATTGAGCCCAATTGGCGGTGGAGTTCACTGCCGGAATACCTGTGGGCCCCGGTAAGCGGTGCCACGGAATACGAACTCAAGGTTCTAGATG
Source organism: Anaerolineae bacterium (assembly GCA_016927375.1). Classification (GTDB taxonomy): domain Bacteria; phylum Chloroflexota; class Anaerolineae; order Aggregatilineales; family UBA3940; genus JAFGMS01. Next base: position 10,228 of record JAFGMS010000060.1, on the reverse strand, counting down.
AGGCAGGCAACGTTCTCATCGATACCTGGCACGAGGTCGGCAGCGTCTGTGGCCAGGAAGAATGCACCGTTACGCCTTCCACTGCACTAGCGCTTGACCAGCGCTACTCCTGGCGGGTACGGACTCGCTTCGATGGCATCGATGGTCCCTGGAGCAACACCGAGGCATTCTCCGTCGCGCTGCCCCCTGACATACCCGTGCTGGTCTCGCCACAGGGTGACGGCATCGACTACGATCCTGCCTATATCTGGAATGAGGTAGACAATGCCAACTACTATGATGTGAAGGTCTACGATGTGCAAAGCGGAAATCTGGTCGCATCAGATCAGTGGCTCTATGCTGGTGATATATGCAATAGTGGTACCTGTCAGGTAACGTTCTTACCTCTGGAACGGGGCGATTATCGCTGGCGTGTGAGGGCAGTCGGTGATGCGGTGGGTTCGTGGAGCGCTGATATGAGCTTCCACGTCGGGCCGCTGCCCGGCATGGTGACACCGCTCTCGCCGCAAGGTGATGTCACCGAGACACAGCCAACCTTCGCCTGGCAGGAATTGCCCAGCATGGTCGGCTATCAGGTGCAGATCCTCGATGCGCAGGAGACGATCGCTGCCGATGAATGGGTTGATGCCGCTGTCTGTACAGATGGTACCTGCGAGGCGACATCCTCCGTGACGTTGGCCGGCGGTGACTATCACTGGCAGGTGCGGGCTGAGAACATCGATGGACCAGGCCCGTGGAGTGACGCCATGAGCTTCACAGTTTGGACGATCCCCGGCAGTGTCACGCCCATCTCACCGCAGGGTGATGGTATCGACTGGTATCCCACCTATACCTGGAGCGCGGCTTCTCAAGCGTCTAGCTACCAGGTGCAGGTCTTCGATGCACAGGATGCGATCGTTGTCGATGAGTCAATTGAGGCTATCTATTACTGTGCCGATGGGATGTGCCAGGCGACAATTTGGATTTGGTTGGATCGCGGCGATTACTACTGGCAGGTAAGAGCCCAAAACCCCAGTGGTCCGGGTCCCTGGAGCGCCCAGATGAGCTTCACGGTTGGGCCGCTGCCCGGCATCGTCACACCAAGCTCACCCCAGGGTGATGGCATCGACGTGCAGCCTACGTATTACTGGCAAGGGGATTATGATGCTACCGAATATCGCCTGCAGGTCACCGATGCGCTGGACACAATCGTTCTTGATGAGCTGTTCGATGCCTCCGGCAATTGCGATTACGAGGTAGGCGTCTACTGCTGGGCAACCCCCTCCACTGCGCTGGAGCTAGGAGGCTACCACTGGCAGGTTCGCGGAGAGAACATCGATGGGCCGGGCCCGTGGAGTAATGAGCTTAGCTTCACCGTCGGGTTGCTCCCCGGCGAGGTGATACTGATCAGCCCTGAAGGAGCGGACATCGACACACAGCCTACTTACATTTGGGACGAAGTGGTCGATGCCACTCAGTACCAGGTGATGGTCACCGATGCGCTAGATGTCGTGGTGGTTGACGAGCTGGTCGACGCGGCCAACGTTTGCACAGATGGAACATGCTCCACCACGCCCAGCGTGACCTTGGAACGGGGCAGCTATCGCTGGCAGGTGCGAGCGCGTAATGCCAGCGGCAATGGACCGTGGAGCACTGAGATGAGCTTCATCGTCGGGCCGCTGGCCGGCATCGTCGTTCCCATCTCGCCGCAGGGTGACGGCATCGAGGCGCAGCCAACCTATACCTGGAATGAGGTGGCCGATACCACCCAGTATCAGGTGCAGGTTACCGACTCGCAGGACGTTGTCATTGTCGATGAGTGGGTTGATGCTGCCGGCGAATGTTCGGGCGGCATCTGCCAGGCCATGCCTGCCACGACGCTGGTCCGAGGCGGCTATCAATGGTCGGTCAGGGCCAGCAATGCCAGCGGGCCGGGGCCATGGAGCACCGGGATGGGCTTTGTCATCGGTCTGCTGCCTGCTTCTACCACGTTGATCTCACCGCAAGGTGATGACATCGATGTGCAGCCGGCCTACACTTGGAACGAAGTCGCCGATACCACCCGCTACCAGCTGCGGGTTGCTGACGCCCAGGAGGCCATCATGGTCGATATATGGGTCGAGGCAGCTGGTGTTTGTACAGGTGGCACCTGCTCGACAATGCCTTCCACGACGTTGGATCGGGGCGGCTATCACTGGTCGGTGAGGACTGAGAACGCCAGTGGGCTGGGAGCGTGGAGCGATGAGATGGACTTCGTGGTTGGAAAGCTCCCCGCCAAGCCGGTGCTGGTCAGTCCGGAAGGCATAGATACTACCTTGCCTATCTACCAGTGGGACGAGGCTGCCGAGGCAGCTGTCTATCGTCTGGTAGCCCACAGCGATGAAGGACAGACGGTGACCGATCGGTCATACCTGGCGGAAGACATCTGTCAGGATGATGTCTGCCAGACCCAGGCTGCGCGCCTGGCGGAGGGAAGCTACCACTGGCAGGTGATAGCCAGCAATCCCAGCGGTGATGGGCCGTGGAGCGATGAGATGGACTTCGTGGCGGTCGAGCTGGCTACCTCGCGTGGCTATGACTGGCATTACGAGTATGACAACCTGAACCGTCTGACCTACGCCTGCGCGATCTGGGATGACGTTGCCCTGGCCTGCAACGGGAATGAGCTTTACTACGAGTATGACGGCGCCGGCAACCTGACCCGCTTCGACAAGTGGGATGGCAATACCGAGCAAGTGGAGACGGTTCGCTATTCCATCAACGGCGCCAACCAGATTGCCTGTCTTGATGACAGCAGCGCCGATGGAGAATGCGATGATGGTGAGACACTATGGGAGTATGATGCCTACGGGAACCTGTTGAGCGATGGAACAACTACCTACACCTACGATGCCGCCAATCGTGTCGCGTCGATTACCGCTGCCTCAGTGACAACCACCTACACCTATAACGGCGATGGCGACCGCATCGCTCAAGAGACGGGTGGTGTGGAGACCACTTACGTCATCGATATTGCCACCTCGCTGACCATGGTGCTCTCAGAAACCACCGCCGGTGAAACCACACAGTATTGGCACGGTCTCGATATCCTGGCCCAGTCCGACAGCTTAGACATGGAGTACTTCACGTACGACGGTCTGGGGTCAGTCAGACAGCTGGTTGACGAGGGCGGAACGGTGGAATTGGGACAGACATTTGATCCTTATGGGAATGGGTATGCGACATCGGGTAGTGCATCGAGCCGCTTTGGGTGGACCGGGGAACAGATTGATGGGAATGGTTTTGTCTACCTACGGGCGAGATACTATCAGCCGGGGATGGGGCGCTTCACCCAGATGGACCCATCAGGGCAGGAGAAGAATCCATATCTGTATGCTGCGTCGAATCCTATTTTGTCTATCGATCCTTCAGGACTCTATGCTCGCTCAATCTATGCTCTGCTGAATTTTGCCAACTGCTCAACTGATATCCCTCTAGCTTCAGGGAGCTTGATTCCAGCCTTGGGTGGATGGGGTAATAAAAAGGGGCCTTTTCCCCTTCCCTCGGGATGGGATTATGTCAAGAATCCTGCTAAAGCTATGCAAGGAATAGGTGATGACAGGGCAATCCATCCTAATGATGTAGATCAGGAAGATCTTACAGATTGCTACTTTGCCGCAGCAATTGCCGAAATTGCACTGAGAAGGCCTGACATCATTAATAGAAACATCTGGGACAATCGTGATGGCACGTTTGCTGTTACATTTCACCTCCATGGCTATACCTCCATGAGGATAAAGCCAATGTACCCGCTTCACACCGATGGTAAGATCTATCATCTACTACCCGGAGACTATGGCTTGGAGAATTGGCCTCTCATCCTTGAAAATGCCTGGGCGGCGCTCAAGAGCGGCAATTGGGATGTCAAAAGAGGATATGCTGTAATCAGTGGCGGTGGAATACCTGAAGGTGAGGTGTTTGAGGCACTAACAGGCAAACCAAGTTCAGTTATCTACCCGGAAGATCTGACATTCGAAAAGATCGGCGGGCTTTTTGAGCAAGGGAATCTGATAACGCTCAGCTCTTTGGGGCACAGTAAGACAGCGGGTATCAAAGAATATGCCGATACAACTCTATATCCTTGGCACTCGTATCCTGTGGAGAAAATCGACAGGGCAAATCGCCAGATCATACTGCGGAATGTGTGGAATTGGGATGCATTTGGTGAAATTGGCATAGATGGCGACAGGTTGAGCACACTGTTTGGACTAGCAACTGTTAATTCAGGCTAAAGGGGGAGGAATCAAAAAATACGGTGAAATGTACTTTTTTCGTATCTCTTGCTGGGCTAATGTTGATTCTGCTCACAGCATGCCAAGCCATGAGAACACCACAGGACTACAGCCTCACAGCTACGCCAACGAATACACCTATGGATTATGAGTTAACCTCTGGTGAGGCTATTCACCGTCTTCCTGACAAGGGGGAAGGTTTCCTGTATGACGACCTTTCCATCGGCATTGGGGGAGCATGGACTGAACCATTTGTTGACGAAACTGGATTGGTGACTCAGAGATGGACAGCCAAGATGGCTGTCTGGAATCACCAATGCTATCCAACTCATGGGAGGACAGTATCAATTGGCGATATCATAGACTTCGCAGGTTATCGGATTCGGATACTGGATTTCATGGAAGATCATGTTATTGTCGCAATTAGTGGAAAATCACTGGATCCAGTACGGGCTGCGACAGAGTGTGTGTCAAGTATTTACAATCGACTGCCAGATGAACAACGTTTTACGTTATATCGGGAGAGTGGCGAGATCGGCGATCTCGTGTTCGTCAAGAGCGGGGACACGTGGATTGAGGAGTATGTCGATGCTAATGGAGAGACTGTTGAAGGATCCGCAATCGAACTTAGCATTACCTCCAGTCAATCTTCTGATGTTTGGGAAGGGGTTGTACATATTGGAGACATTATCGAGTACGAAGAGTACCAGATCCGTATACAAGTAATCAACGAAGAATTCATTGACTTAGTATTTGGCAATCTGGCTGAGCTACATCCAGTTCTAGGAGAGGACGACACGGATAAGTGAAGCGCTCTTTTAGTCAGTGATCCACCTGGCTAGCAAGAGGAAAAAACAGGAGTATGGGACATTGTCTCGTTCCCGTGCTCTGCGTGGAATGCACGAAAACAAACGCCCTGTTTCGAGTAAGCTCGCTGTGAACAGGCCATACTTACCCAATTGGTCAGAGCAGGGTGGCCCGTTACTGGTCGGGCGTGTCATTGGTGAAGTGCGCCCCAGTTTTTGGACAGAGGGGAACGATGTTCCAGAACAAGCGGCTTAATAAGGTTTTATGCCTGATGGGGATTGCGGTTTCCATGGTGGTAGCCGTATTGCTAACTCTGTGGCTCCAGAATTCGAAGGATAGCGAATGTCCAAAGGTTGTTAACGCCAACAGATTTGCGCTGCCGTATTCGTTGTATTACATGAAGAATGATGGTGAGGCGCATCTGTGGAGCTTTCGCGACGGAGTGCTACAGAAGCTCGGGATCGAGATTGCGCCTATTCTTCGGATATCCCCAGATGGCACCCAATTATTACATGTCTCAGTACCTCAAGACGAGAAAAGTCCTGTCAAGATTACCCTTCTGAGTTTGCCACTGTCAGAGGACGATGACATTTCTGGAGGGAGAACCATGGACGTCCCGTATACATGGTCTTCACTGATATTTGGGCTGGAATGGACAGATTCTAGTCATATTGTCTTTCATGTCAAAGACGAAGATGCTATTGAGACTGTCGTCTTGGATATCAATAATGAGGAACGTGATAGTATCTACTGGTCTCTACCTTCAGATCTATGGGATCAAGGAAAGATAGTTTTTAGTGATGACTTAAACTATTTTGTATATACCAGCAACGACACCGTGGACGGAGCAGGCAATCCCCGTATAGGCGAGGCTCAATTGCGTTTGGTGGCACTGGCTAAGCCAGATACAGCCTATGAGCTTCTACATGGCTATGTTTCAGCAATGGAATGGCAAGTAGGCGCCAACACCTTCATCTATCAGAGCAGTGACTACAGGTGGTATCGTGTTAATGCAAGTGAGGCAGTAGCAAATCGCTCCGATATGGCTGTCTGGTATGGACAGAAAGAATTCCATTCAGGCGTTGGCGCGCGTCTCTCCTATCCAGTCGTGTCTCCAGATGGGCGATACCTTGCAGCTCAAGCGTATTTACCGGACGAGCAACTTGAAACCTTGATGATGCTGCTTGAAACGTCTAAAACGATAGATTTATGTTTGCATGGGGATTACAAGACTAACATTATCAAAGGGGGTCTGGGAAGCGCAGTATGGACGCCAGACAGCAAATACTTCGCGTTCTCAATATATGCAGGCGATTTGGCGGGGATTTATGTATATGATGTTGAGAAGCATGTTGTTGGCTTGGTTGACGCGTTGAAAGGCACTGCAACAGCAGATATCATTGGATGGGGACACTGATTTAGCGAAGTTCATAGGGTGATAGAACAACTATGCGCTAGACATGCTCGGGTGATGAGTTGGCATTCCGTTCCCTTGCTCTGCATAGAAACCCATTGGGAGATGCTCCGCGTCGTGGGATAATCCCGCCTCGCCCCAATGTCTTGAACCAGCTTGCTATTACCTTTGAGGGTCGCTTCCCTCTATGACATCGGCCATTTACACAATACTCTTGACAGATCCGCACATTAGCTGTTTCGCCCCGCTACGTCCCACCCAACCGGCCGGAGCGGGGCAGGGTGGTATATGTCACCAGGCGGGTATGTTGGGGACGTTCTCTATTCGTCCTGTAATCTCCTCTATCTGTCACGCATATTTTGGCATTCCCCAGTACAGGTGATGTCCCAGTGAGGGTAGTCCCCCGGCCGCCCTCTTTGCACATTGGCCTCATCCATCATCCTCTTTCGCGCATCCTGCTGCCAGCCCACCCAGCATCCGGTCCAGCTTCGCCCCATACTTGCCTTCGATGTCCTCCTCCGCCGGCGTCTCTGCTCCACCTGCAACTTGCTTCCCTGCCAGCGCCCTGGACAGCTCCTCGGCTACCACGCGCCGCATTTCCTCGATGTCCACCGGCTCCCAGCGGGTTGGCTGCTTCAGCCCGGTCCGCAGCGTATCACGGATCAGTGCGCTGCGGCTTCCAGGCGCTATGCCCTCTAGCCAGGCAATCAGGTCGGCATCCCATTCCACATCCAACTTGACGGTCATCCGATATTTGATCCGCCGTTGCCCATTCTGTGTCTTCATGCACTTCTCCTTACAGGGGGTAAGACCGGGTCTTACCTAACCACCTCGTTCCACTGTCGTAGCTCATAGCGTATAAACCCCACCGCGTTGACCATAGCGGCATCAGGCGCATAGATGGCCTGCGCAAAGCGCGGCGCCAGCCAGGGCTGCAGGATCAGCGAGCCCCCCCCCTGCCAGCACGATGGCGTTCAGCGTGCTGATGTTCCACAGCGTCCTCGCCTGCGCCTCGATGGAACGGGCAATCGGGTCGAGGTGCATGCTGGCCAGCCCGTTCAGCTTCTCTTTCTTCCCGTCGATGACCAGCCAGCCGCGCCGCATGGCCTGCTCCAATTCGTGGGGCTCATAGGTCACACGGTAGTCGTCGAGCAGCACCTTGCGGATCATCTCTATCGCGATCGATACCCCAACCTCGATGGAACCAGAGCGCGCCTCGATGTACTCCAGCCCCTCCACCAGGATCATGTCGGTGGTATGTTGCCCAACATCTAGGACAGCTACCCGCCCGTCGATCAGGTCGATGGTGTTGGTCTGCATCCTGTCCCGCTCATCGAGGATGACCGAGAGCAGCGCACCGAAGGGCTGCGGCACCACCAGCACATCATCAACCCCCACCGTCAGGCTGCGGCCATCGAGCAGAATAGTGTGGTCCCCTATCAGGTGCTGCGAGAGCTGGAAGGCGTCGCGGTAGTAAGCGACGGGCAAACCCGTCACCACCCGCACCCGCGACTGCTCGGCCCCCGGTAACAGCATGGCGAAGGCGGCATCGGCCAGGTGGGTAACGATAGGATCGGTCACCCGGTTGCGGTCGCGCGGGCTGCGCACGGCGCCGGGGCGTCCCTGCTTGCTGGCCAGCTCACCGATGAACAGTGAGCCTTCCTGAGTATCGTGAAGCGTCAGCCCGTTAGCCGGCACCCGCGCCCCGATATCCGCCTGGAAGCGGATGAACTCGGCCGGCGCCACCTTCGATTCAAAGCACATGCTCCGCCCATTCGAGGCCACTGCTTTGGTGTGCCCATAACCAACGTCCAAACCGATTGTGATGGTATTTGTGTTCATGATCTTCTTTCCTTTTCTTGGTCTCTTGATGTCAGATGTTCATTCAAATGTCACGCCGACTGTTTTTCAATCGTCAATCAACCAATCATTCAATCTCTCAATGAATTTGTCGGTGATTTGTATAGGCCACCGACACACCGACATACCGACAGTGTCGGTCAAGTGTCGGTGTCGGTACCGACAGTACTGACAGGTGTCGGTGGTGTCGGTATGTCGGTACTGTCAGCTAACACCGACATACTCGGATGCCACACATCCCTCGGCGTTGCCAAACATCTTCAGGACGATCTGCCCATCGCGCTGAAGCTCCTGCACGATCTGCCGGGCGTCAGCCGAGCGCAGGTTCAGGTTGCGATACATCTTCCGTAGGGTGATGCCCGCCGGGCCTGCCCCGCGCACCGCGTCGAGCACCCGGTCCTGCTGGCAGCGCTCCTCGCGTCCCGCCCCGCTCCGGTCGAGGCTCTCCAGCAGCCGGTGTGCGCCCATCCGCCAGTGCTCGGCGACCTTCTCGGCGGTCTGCCAGTTCTCCTGCGTGATGATGGGAGCAGGAGCATCGCTCTTCATCCAGTCCAGCGCGGCGAAGATCATCGCCAGCTTGATGCTCTGAACATGCATCCGGCCGTACAGCCCCTTCAGCCGGTCGTCGAGCGGCGTCTCGCGGTGGGGGTCGCACAGCTCGCGCAGGCGGTTGCTGTAGGCTTCAACACGGTCCCAGCAAGATGTCTCGATCCGCAATGCTTCAGCCGGGGTCCAGCCATCGCCCGCCTGTTGGGGCATCGGGAGCTGCTCATAGAGGCTCTTCAGCCCATTGATGATCGATATGGGAGCAGGCTCATAAGCTTTCAGCGTCGGCCGCTCGAGGTAGTCCGGCTCGGGTGTCAGCAGCGCAAAACGTGGGAGCAATCCGTTGTCCCAGTCTGCCGGGCTGATGGCCGCCGACAAGCCGGCCGGGGTGGTCACGCCCAGGATCGACAGCGCTGCGTCCTTGACGATGGTCAGCCCGGTCTGGGTGTCCTTGTCTGAGTAGTCGGGGCAGTCGTACAGCTCCATGATCAGGTCCTTCAAGCCAAACATATAGTCCTTCTTGTTGAAGGCCCCAAACAGCCCGGCCACCTCGTCCTTGAACAGCCCGCGCTGCGCGGCGAAGGCCCGCGCTTGGGAGAACAGCTCCTGCTGCTCGTATGTCAGCTCACGGTAGTTGCTTGGTAGCCGCCCGGCCAGCGCATCCTGGAAGCGCTCCGGCGAGCCCGGTGTTGGCATCAGCATGTGGGGGATAGCCTGGCGGATGACGCTCTCGGCCAGCTTATAGGCGGTCGTCTTGCGGTAGAAGGTGGTGTCGGCCACGAACATCATGTACATGTTCGGATAGAGCTTGATGCCCCAGGGAGCCTCGACATACAATCTCCGGGCGATGGCCACGGCCAGCAGCCAGATGCCTGCCGCCTGGTGAAAGGTGACCGGCGTCTGGTTCCCCACCCTCGATGCCCACCCCGTGTACTCTCTCAGCCAATCCGGCAGCTCGATGCCCGATAGCGGTGGCAGATTGGCGGGTGGTGGCGAAGAGACGGGCGGCTCCACTATGACAGCCTGACCGAGGCTGAGAACCGGCTCCGGCTTCTTGATCAGCCCGCCATGCTCGCGGGGGTCGATGCCCAGCCGCTCGCACAGGTCTTTGGCCAGGATCGTTCCACAGCGATAACAAAACGCATATCCCGATGCGGTATTGAACCCGAAGCTGGGATGCTTATCGCCGTTGCTGTGCCGCTCCGGGTAGACGCACGAGCAGTTGATCCACTCGCCGCGCTCCTTGTGCCGGAGCTGCCGCAGCCTCTCGGCGATAGCGGCGACCAGCTCAGGATTGACTGTGCTGTTGGTAGGCGGCAGGTGCTTGGGTGGCTGCCAACCTGCATCCTTC
>JAFGMS010000059.1 GCA_016927375.1 Anaerolineae bacterium | reverse complement strand
ATGACAGAATTGGCGAAGGCCGGTTATGTTGAGGCTTGTGATAGCAGTAGGCACATACAAAGCACAAAGCTTTTAACTCGTTGCTCGTGCCTCATTGCTCGTTGCCATTTTCAAGGGAGCGGGAGCAATGAGAATTTCCGAGGCCTGATGCTATCTCGAGACCTCAGGCAGTGGCAGCCACAACAGCCCTCCAATGCGTGCTTCCACCTTCCCGGGCTCAAGGCTTTCGTGCTGCTACCATACTGCTACGATACTCAATGCGGCTTGTGCATCCGTCCGTCACGTTGCTTCCTCATATATCACCTCCGGCCGCCACCGCTGCCGTCATCCGGAACCTAAGCATCTCTCTTCCGAGAAAGGCGTACGCTTTTCCCCAGCCCCTCCCAACCCCCAACTCCCGTCTTACATAGTTTACCCCATTGTCTCAGGGGTATTTCGAGATTACATTGAGAAGTAGGCCGGCTGCTGATAGCTGGTTGCCTGGAAAAGAAAATGGTGACGTCACGTCATGGACGAATCGCCCGACGAAGACCGAAGACTGGCCGCACTGCGAGACCTGAACCTGCTGTACACGCCGCCTGAAGAGCGCTTTGATCGCATCATACGGCTGGCGCAGCGCGTCTTTGCCGTGCCGGTTGCCTGCATCAGCCTGGTCGATGAAAGACGTCAATGGCTGAAATCCCGCTGGGGGATTGATGCGCAAGAGCTTCCCCGGAAGAAATCATTCAGCGAGTACATCCTCCTTGCCGAGGGCGTCATTGTCATCCCTGACACATCATCCGACAAACGGCTGAAGAGCGATCCCCTGGTAAAAGATAAGCCCCGAGTTCGCTTCTATGCCGGCTGCCCACTTGCCGTGCCCGGTGGTAGCCGGGTTGGCGTGTTGTTCATCGCCGATACCCACCCACGTGAGTTGAACGTCGAAGAGATAACCCTACTGGAGGATCTGGCGCGCATTGTCGAAGCAGAGCTTCGATTAGCTGGAGAGGGCATCGAAGGGTCTGAATCAATACGGGATGAAACGGTCGAGCATGAAGCGCTGTTTAGTCAGATCGCCGAGAATCTGGATGAGGTCTTGTGGCTGGCCGAACCCCGCACCAACAAGATACTCTATGTCAGCCCGGCCTATGAGCGTACCTGGGGCCGCAGCCGGGAAGAGATCATTCGGGAGCCCGAAGGCTTTCTCAAAACTGTTCACCCGGAGGACCGGGAGCGTGTCGGCGCGGCTCTTATCGCCTGGATTATGGGCGATTATGACGGCGAGTACCGGATTGTCTGCCCTGATGGAACTACTCGCTGGGTTCACGGTCGTGCCCTGCCGGTGCGGGACAGCGATGGGAAGATTGAACGCATCGTTGGCATTACCACCGATATCACCGAGCGCAAGCTGGCCGAGCAGGTTCTTGAGGACAGCGAGCGTCGCTACCGCCAGATCGTCGAGATGACGGAAGATCTCGTCTATATCATGGATGCTGAGCAAGGCGCCTTCATCTTCATCAACCAGGCGGCGGAGAGACTTACCGGTTATTCATGCGAGGAGCTGATGAGGATGAAGGTGATCGACCTGGTTCCTCCGTCGTGGCACAGGCTCATCGATACCTACTACGGGCGCCAGGTAGCGGAACAAATACCACAGACAACACGGGAGTTTCCTATCCTCACCCGCAGCGAGGAGACAAAGTGGATCGAGCAGACCGTGACGCTGCTGCCGGGCTATGGAACGCCTGCACGTCTGCAAGGCATAGCCAGGGATATCACTCTACGCAAGCAGGCGGAGATCGCCTTTTACGAGAGCGAAGAGCGCTATCACTCGGTCATTTCTGCACTGACAGAGGGAGTGATGCTGCTGGATGCGCAGGGATATATTCGTACGGCCAACGCCAGTGCCGAGAAGCTCCTGGGGCTCTCTATTGAAGAAGTAATGAGGCGGGTGCCCTTTTCTCTACGTGGCGAGACCCTTCGTGAAGATGGCGCTCCCCTCCCCCATGAGAAACATCCGGCTCTAGCGACTCTGCATGATGGACAAGCCCGGTTTGGCGTGGTGGTGGGAGTGTGTAAGTCTACCGGTGAAAAATCCTGGTTGTCATTCAATACGTGTCCTCTTTTCGAAGATGATAAAACCAGGCCGCACGCAGTAGTTGTCTCGGTTTCTGATGTGACCAGGCGCAAGCAGGCCGAAGACGCTGAGCATGAGCAGCGCGATTTTGCCTTACAGGTCATGAGCACGATGGGGCAGGGATTGGTGGTAACCGATCAGGATGGCCTCATGGAATATGTCAACCCGGCTTTTTCTGAAATGGTGGGCTACCAGCCGGAGGACATGCTTGGTCAGTCGCCCAATACATTTATCGTCACACAAGACCGTCCCGATGCGAGCCAGGCCTGGGCCCGGCGAGATCGTGACGAGATGAATGCTTATGAGGTGCGCTTCATATGTGCTGACGGTAATACCATCTATACGCTCATTACTGGCGTGCCGCGCAAGCGTGAGGGACGCACAGCAGGCACCATTGCGGTTGTCACCGATCTGACTGAGCGGTTGGAGGTTGAGAAGGCGCTTTCGGCTTATGCTAAGGAGCTGTCCGCGCTTCACCAGGCTTCGGGGCGGCTCCTCAGCCCTGGCAGCAACTTGCAGATGCTGGCAAACCAGATTGCACAGACTATAACAGAGGAAATCGATACAAAGCATTGTGATGTGTGGCTGTTGGGTGAAGACGGGAAAGCCTTACAGATTGTAGGCAGGGCTGGTACCTTATCCTCATCCTCAACTGAGACGGCTGACCTTCCACTCGATGATACAGGGCTGATAACAACGGCTTTTCACAATGATGCTGTTGTCTATGCTCCCTACCTCAAGGCCGATCCACACTATTCTGGGGATGATCCGGATATGCGCTCTGAGCTTTGTATACCTCTTCATAGACGAGGCGAGGTGAGCGGTGTTCTGGCCATGAAAAGTCTGGATATCAATGCCTTCGATGAGCGCAAGCAGCGTGTGCTGACAGCTTTCGCCGAGCGCGCCGGCCTGGCATTGGAGAATGCCGAGCTGTTAGAACATTTGGAGCGTGCCCGTGAGGAAGCAGAGGCGGGCAGCCGCACCAAGAGCGAGTTCCTGTCAAACATGAGCCACGAGATTCGCACCCCGCTTAACAGTGTGATAGGGATGCTTGAGCTGATGCAAGACACCGATCTCACTCCCGAGCAGCACGATTACATGCTGGGGGCGCGAACCTCGGCCGAGATGCTGCTGGATTTGATCAATGACATTCTCGACCTGTCCAAAGTTGAAGCCGGGCGGCTCGACCTGGAGGAAGTGGACTTCGATCTCAATAAGGTGGTCGGCCAAGTACTCAAGATAGTGATGCCGCGAGCCTCAGCCAAAGGACTGAAGCTGCTCAGCCGCATCGGTACGGGAGTTTTGCCCTCCTTGCGCGGCGATCCGGTTCGCCTACGCCAGGTGCTTCTCAACCTGTTGGGAAATGCCGTCAAGTTCACAGAGAAAGGCAGAATTTCGTTTTCCGTGAGCCTCAAACAGGCTAATCCGGATGAGATCACCTTGCACTTCATCGTGCAAGATACCGGTGTTGGCATCCCGCCTGACAAGCAGGCAGCCATCTTCGCTGCGTTTACCCAGGCTGATGGCTCAACCACTCGCAAGTATGGAGGGACGGGTCTGGGTCTGGCTATCTCTCAGCGATTGGTGGAGAAGTTCGGGGGCCAGATATGGGTTGAGAGCAAAGTAGACAAAGGCAGCACATTTCATTTCACGGCAACTTTCAGGGTAGCCGAACCTCAAGCCGTCGAAACTGTACCGCTGCCGAGCGCGGAAGTCTTATCGGCACCTCTGGGCGACAACCTGCGAGTTTTATTAGCCGAAGACAACCCGCTCAATCAGAAGGTAATGACTGCCATGCTAGAAAAACATGACTGGCAGGTCGTGGTTGTTGACAATGGTATTGCAGCCGTTGAGCAGGCAGTAGATGGCAACTTCGATCTCATCTTGATGGATGTACAGATGCCGCTCCAGGATGGGTTTGACTCCACAAAGCAAATCCGTGCCCGTGAGCAGGTGTCTGGCAGGCACACACCAATCATTGCCTTGACGGCACATACTATGCAAGGGGATCGCGAACGATGCCTGGTTGCCGGAATGGACGACTTTCTTGCCAAGCCGGTCAAGATGGCGAAGCTTAACGCCATAATTGAGCGGCTGGTGAACGAACATGCGGTAGATCGAGCATTGGGGCCCAAGGGATCTACATCACAAGAGGTGCTGGCAGTATCTGAGGCGATGGAATACTGCGATGGAGATCGCGAGTTGTTGGCCGAAGTTGCCAACTTGTTCCACAAGTCATGGCCGGTAGCGGTTGCTGCAATGCGAACCGCACTGGAGATAGAAGATGCTGAAACGGTGTACCGCGAGGCCCACCGTCTGAAAGGTCAGGCCGGCGTATTAGGCGCCCAACAGGTGGTTGATGAAGCGCAGCAGATCGAGGATTTGGGTGAGAAAGGCGATTTAGCTCGTGCGTCGGCCAGGCTTGAACTGCTGGTGGCTGCCTTGGAACGATTAGATCAGATCCTGGCAAAAAAAATAATGTGATGGCCAATACAACGCAGCTGCAAGACAAGAGTTAAAACATGTGCACTTATCTGGGTCCAAATTTGATGCCTGGCGCTGGCTTCTGTCATAAGGAGTGTGCAAGAGTTTTAACTCATGACTCGTTGCTGTTTTTAGAGGAGTGGCTCATGAACCAAAGCTCACTATAGGGAACGAAAATAGCAGCAGCAGGTAATTGTGGCTTATGGATGCCCGCCTTCGCGGGAATGACAGGAGTGATGGAGGTATGCTCAGCGGACGTTTGAGATAGCAGTAGGTATATACAGAGCTTTTGACTCATCACTCATCGCTCGTAACTCATCACTATTTTGGAGTGTGTAATGTTAGGAAAATGTCGTCGTAATATTGTTTGGTTGATTGTTGTTTGGTTGGGGGTATCGACGCTGGCCTGCGGCACCGAGCTGGATAGCTCGCCCACTGCCGCTCCAACAGCGGTTCCTCAACCGGTCAGGAGCGAGCCCACAGTGGGCAGCGAAGAGTTGGCCAAAGGTGCACCCGGTCAGGCCGGTTCGCGGCAAGCCGGTCTGACCGTGGTCAACAACACGGATACAGAGATGTGCTATATCTATATCTCGTTGAGCGCCAACGCCACGTGGGGGCCAGATCGATTGGGGGATGATGAAACAGTCCCGGTTGGGCGAAGCCGTACCTTCTCACTCAGCCCAGGAACATGGGACGTGCGAATTGAGGACTGTAGCGAGAATGTCATACTGGAGAAGGGTGAGATTGTCATTAGCGGCAATTACACACTGACCGTCACAGGCTCATCGGGCTCGTCCGGCTCAGCGGGAAGCACCTGTGGAAACGGTATCTGTGAGGCTGATGAAGATGTCTACACCTGCGACGTGGATTGCGGCATTTGTGGGGATGGTCTATGCACAACCTTCGAGAACGAAGGCAACTGCCCCTCCGATTGCGGCAGCAGCGGTTATTGTGGAGACGGTATCTGTAACGCAGGTGAGGATGTCTACACCTGCGACGTGGATTGCGGCTTCTGCGGGGATGGTCTATGCACAACCTTCGAGAACGCAGGCAACTGTCCCTCCGATTGCGGCAGCAGCGGTTATTGTGGAGATGGTGTCTGTAACGCAGGTGAAGATGTCTACACCTGCGACATGGATTGCGGCTTCTGCGGAGACGGTCTCTGCACCGTGTTTGAGAACGCGGGCAACTGCCCCTCTGATTGCAGCGAGTAAAAGCTGCACTGCCTGACTCAAGCTAATAATCTACCTGAGTTCTTGTCCATCTCTTCTTGAACTCAGGTAGATTGGGGAATCATTTGCAACACGAAGTGCCGGGTTCCTACCGGTAGGTTGACTGTCAGGCGGTTGAGGATGCCCTCGCTGCGGTTGGCCTGGCACTCCACTTCCAGTGAAGCGGCGCTGAATGCGATTCCAATCGGCTCCTTGATGACCAGTGTCAGCGCGCTTTGTTGGCCTGCTATCCTCGCTGTGGATTCGTTCACGGAAGCAGCGTACCAGGTTACAAAAGCTTCTTCGATCTCGGTATGCTCGTCCGAGAATTCGAAGGTATCTTCCAGCCGTATTTCCCCCGTATCGACTGCCAGTCGCAGTTCCCTGCGAGCAAGCGCCAATCCGGGCACATCGTAAAGGGAGGTGAAGTCGATCACGACGATCTTTTCGCCGTTCTCCTCCCCATAGTCGATGATTTTGCCTTCGGCCAGCCGCCCACTGCCGAATTTCGGGCCCGGCGTTTGCAACTGTCCGCCGATGCATGGCACGCTGTGGCCGAATGAGTTGCAGAAGATGTTCTCGAAGCGCCGCTGGTTGAAGTATTCCCGCGTGTAAAGCCCTCGCCCGGGATCGCATAGCAGGCTCTCTCCATCAACAGCGACGATGAAGTGACCGATATCGGCGTGATAGTGATGACCATCATTGCGACCTGCCTTGGCGGCCAGGACTACCGGCTGCCCCTGAGCCGTCTGAGCGTTGAACTTGACCGCAGCACATGCTGGCAGGTAGACGTCTTCCTTGGCGGCTGTAGGGAAAGGTTGCGGCTGTCCATCCCACCAGGCGATATCTCTCAGGATGATGGCCAAACGGGCGGTCTTATTATCTTGCTTCTCTTGTGTGTCGGGTAGAGCAATCAACCCTTGTAAATCAGCCAGGCCGGTGCGCTCGGCCAGCCGCTGTACGATGCCTGGCTGGAGCGCAATCCGCTCATCCGCATCACCGAAGTTAAGATACCTTCCTGGAGCCAGGGACATCGCTAGCGGGAAGCGAGCGATATCGAATAGGCGAGGATTGGCCATCAAATCGAGCCGGCCGCCGGTCCGCTCATATAGCAGCTCTGCCACGGCGACATAGTACAGCAATCCGTAATTCCAGTAGCCGACCCCTTCGAGGGAGCCCCCATCAGCCTCGAAGCCCGTAGCGAGGTAGGCCTCGAAGCCTTCCAATACCATCACGAGACCTTCGGCCAGCCGCCGCGGCTCCCTCTCCATGCGTGCGAAGGCCAGCCCAACAGCTCCGTTGCACACCGCATTCCAGTTTGAATCTCCCCGGTGCCACCAGTAATCGCGCCCATGGGCCAGGTATGGGCGCATAATGCGGCGCTCGACCTCCTGCCGCGCGCGCTGTACCACCTCCGGTGCCAGATGATCGCCAAGTAGATGTATAGCCTCGGCCAGGCCGGCGCCGGTCTCGGCGGCAAACAGGTCGATATAATCCGGTTCGCAGGTTAGCGAGGTGATGCTCCCACCGGGCCATGAGGTAGTAGAGTCAAGTGTCTTGAAGCCTGGTCCCAGGTTTTCGTGGGCCGGCAGCACCCACGATGTCTCTTCGCAGATACTCCATAGGAGGTCATGAATAATGCGGCCCATGTCCTTGTTTCCCAGGAGCATCTCGACAACGGCTCGGGTCAGCATCGAGCGCTTCGCAAAGTAGCTTTTCTCATATCCGGCTCGCTCGCCGGTGTGAGCGAACTGCCGGTAGAGCGTGTAGGTTGTCTGGGGAATATCAGCGGCCGGCCCAGGTAGGTTAGGGACAGCAGTTCGCAGGTAGTTCAAAATAACCTGTGCAGACGGCGATTTCCTGATCTGGTTGAGCAGGGGATCAGGAGATGAAGTTGGACCAATAAGCCGCTGTAGGTTCATGGGCTGTGCCATATCAATGTGCGCCAAGTGCATGATCAGGAGGGATATCCTGCTCCGCCCATAACTTCCTGGCCGTCCAATCTTGCGGCTCTGCCTGCCAGAACTCATCCTCAGGAGGCAGCCCTAGAGGCAGCAGCCCGGCAGCGCACAGGTAAAGGCTGCCTGTGGAGATATAACGTTCGCCAACGCCTGGCTGGTGGCCACAAAATCCGATCGTCAGCCAGCCCTGGTTATCGAACGTCCCGGGTGCCTCGGACATCCGGCGGATCACAGCCGTCAGCGCACTGCGTACCTGCCCGGGGGTCAGGCTGGGCGGGAGTTGGTGCTGTAAAACAAGTTGACCCAGGAGGTGGAAAACGCCAAAGCGATAAGCCAGTGACCGCCCAATCGGGGGGAAGCTTCCGTCAGGGGCAATCATGCGCTCCAAGATCTCTGCATAACGTCGGGCGCGAGCCAATACTCGATCGAACAAGGGCGACCAGGGAAATTGCTCGGCTGATGTCTTATTACCGGTAAAGCCCTGAGTTTCCCGCGCGACTGCCTGCAGGATGTCGATCAGCATGGGATGGATCACAAAACTGTTGTAGTAGTCCCAATGAAATTCTGGTCCATCGCCATAGACGCCATCGCCCTTGTACCACTGCTCCATTTGACGCAGAGCATAGTCGATGCGCAGATGGTCCCATTCAGCGCCAATAGCGCATAGAGTAGCCTCGATTATGCCGCTGAACAACAACCAGTTATTGAAGGGAGGCAATATAGAACGTGTCGACTGTAACGCGGCAACCAGATGATCCTGCACAGCCGGGTCAAGCAGTTCCCATAATACCTGCCGCGCGCGCAATATGGCCTGAGCCAGAAATGCAGCATCGACCAGGCATTGTGGGCCCACGTCAAAGCGCATGTAATCGGGAGATTGGGGGTCGACGGCAGCTCGGATGGCCTGCTGTGCCAGCGCGACGTATCTTTTCTGCAAGTCGGCCTCAGGGCCGGCCGGCAGGCGAACCTGCAGCCAGGGCGCGATGCCGCACATGAGACGACCTAATGCTTCCAGGTGCGTGTACTTACGCCGATCATCAGCTGCGCCTGGCGCCGCCTCTGCCGGCATTAACTGCTTCAGGCACCCTGATGACAGGTTGGTGAGCACGGGCTCTGCCAGACATTTCATGACGTTGAGCCAGATCAGCCGGTCGGATTGTCCTATCTCTGGCAGAACCGCGGGGTCGCTGTACAACTCCTCTAAGCTAGATTGACAATCTCTCTTATGTCGAGGCTGCTGATCTTTCTGCACGGTGCCTCCTGCGAGATTATAAGATGATCTGGCTCAGTCTGTATGACACAGACTGGTCGACTCGCGGATGATCAGAGGGCTCTCCATGAGTGTGAAGCTTCCCATTTGACCAGGGGAATCCTCGCACATTTGAAGAAGGGTAGACACGGCCAGCTTGCCGATGCGATACTTAGGTTGCCCTATCGTTGTAAGCGGAGGGTTAGCATGTGCTGCCATTGGAATATCATCACAACCAACCACTGAGATGTCCTCCGGCACGCGCAATCCGTGTGCTTGAGCGGCGTGCATGATTCCCAGGGCAAATAGATCGTTGAAGGCAAGTATGGCTGTGGGGTGCTCGATGGGGGGGAGCGCCAGTAAGTTGCTGGCAGCTCGAAAACCTCCATAGACGTGTGTCTCAGCCGGAATGCTGGTGTAGAGTTCTTTGTGGAAAGGGATATCGGCTTCGGTCAGGGCATCCATGTGGCCCTGAAGACGTGCCTGGCTGATCTCAGAACTGCCATTGACATCGACATAACCGATGCGTGTGTGTCCCAGATTGGTCAGGTGACGAGTGGCCCGCGCATAAGCATCCCTGAAATCCACCGTAATACAGCTGATCCTGGGTTGGTTGATCCGGTAGTTGATTACCACCAGCGGGATATTATTTTCTTCTCGCCAAGCCAGAAGCTCAGGAAAGGGAGAGGCGCCGGTCAAGACGACGCCGGTTGCAGATAGCCGGCCGGCGGCACGGATGAGCTGCTCATGATCGGTGGAAATCTGGATGATATTCAGCACGCTTCCCTGGAGGTTGGCTTCCTCTTGCATGCCGCGGATTATCTCAGCAAAGAATGGGTTAACGACATCACCGGAAAGTAGGAGTACCGTCTTCTCTGACGTTGGCTTCTTGGGAGATCGGCGCGATTGGTATCCCAGGTGCTCAACAACCTCCTGTACCCGCGTCCGAGTTTCCTCGCTGACAGCTCCGCTGTTGTGGATGACACGAGATACTGTGGCTATTGAGACGCCAGCAGCGTGTGCGACATCAGAAATTTTGGGGGAGAGTGAATCAGATTCCATATAGTGTCGTCATTGCTCAGGCTAATAAAGTGCTGCGATCATCTGCCGTATCATGGTCTCATCGAAAAGGTACTGTAATATCCCCAGCTGCAGGGTGGAGAGTGGCCACATTGTACCATCTACCAATACATCTTGCCCTGTACCATGTAATAGAAGCCCAGTTGGTAAGGAACTCCTGGCATCTTGTTTTCTTGTAACATACTTCTGCTTACCGGGCACAATTTGGCCATCCAATTTTGTGCTTTTCATGCATCCATCAGCTATTTACAGGTAAATACATGAAAGAAAGATTGACTTTTACATGAAAAATAATGTAAAATGTCCCAAGGTTTACAATTCATTTTACAGTTGTATAGTAAAAAAACCAAATATGTATCCGGGTTTGGTACAAACCTCATGTTGCACAAAGTGGAAAGTAGTGTAAAGGAGGTGCTCTCCGTACTGACTATCTGTCCGCGTGTTTCATCAACAGAATTTAGACTCACTCAAGGGATGGGAATGGACGGTTTCTTTCTGGTTGGGTCTTCAGCTCATTGTGCGCGACGCGTTACTCGCTGCCATTTTCAGGTGAGGATACTTGAGGGCTTTTGACTCATCATTCGTGAATCAGTATCAGCATTGTTTTTAAGGGGGGAAGATTCATGAAGCACCATACACGGTTGACTTTGATATTGAGCTTGTTTGCGGTTCTTGTCCTGATCGGCGGTTTTTTATGCTTTGATGTGCCTGTCGCTTCGGCTGCGACGTCGACCATAGATCCCGCCAATGTCTATGTAGATGACTTTGAAGGATGGGGTACCTCGCTGGCCTGGTTTGCCAATGTCACAGGCGGATGGTCGGACACCAACCGCGGCGCTTTGGCCGACTTGATCTATGGCTCTTCTGGTCTCGGTATGAATATCGCCCGCTACAACATCGGCGGCAGCTCTGCCTCGCAGGAGGGAATGCGGCCCGGCGGTCTGGTGCGCAGCTATATCAATCAGAATGGTACATATGATTGGACGGTAGATGCCAACCAGCGCTGGTGGGTCAGTGCTGCCCAATCTCGTGGTGCCAATATCTTTGAGGCCTTTTCCAACTCTCCACCCTGGTTCATGACTATTAGTGGCGATACGCGCGGTGCGCCTGACTGTGGTGATAACCTGAGAAGTGGCCAAGAAGATGCTTTTGCCGAATACCTGACGGAAGTCACCAGGCACTTTCGCGATAGCTGGGGCGTGACCTTCCGTACATTGGACCCGCTCAATGAGCCCAATGCAACGTGGTGGTGCGGTCCTGGGGTCACCATTCAGGAGGGTGCCCATATTGGTCGGTCTCAGCAATCTATTTTGGTGCAGCGAGTTGGGGAAAAGCTGGCATCCAAGGGATTGACCGGCACCAGGGTATCTGCACCGGACGAAACCTCGCCAGGGGAGACAAGCGGCAGTATCAATGCTTACAGCTCTACCGCCCGCGGGTACGTTGCTCAGATCAACACCCATACTTATGGCGGTAATGCCACCGATAAGGCTAACCTGAGAAGCCTGGCGGACAGTCTGGGCAAGCGTCTATGGATGTCGGAGGTTGACGGGACCACCGGGTCACATGATCACAATGCTATTGCACCCTCTCTGTGGCTGGCAGCCCGGGTGACCGAGGACATCAACTATCTTAAGCCCGCCGCGTGGGTATTCTGGCAGGTGATTGAAGATGAAGCGAACCAGGTTAGTGCAAATAAGAACTGGGGTCTGATCCACGCCGACATGGCCGGAACTTCGCAGAGCTATGTTGTCACTAAGAAATACTATGCGATGGCGAACTATACCAGGTTTATCCGCCCTGGCTACCAGATCATCGCTCCAGGTACCAGCAATACGGTAACGGCATACAGCCCGTCGGCCGGCAGGTTGGTAATTGTGGTCTATAACGACTCGTCCTCTTCTACCTCTTACACTTGGGATCTGACCAGGTTTGCTACTGTCACCGGCCCGGTTACACCTTACCGCACTTCGGCCAACGAAAACCTGGCGCGTTTGTCCAATATCACCGTCTCCAACCGAAGGTTCACGGCTACAGCCAACGCTAACTCGATTACCACTTACGTCGTTACCGGTGTCAGCACCGGCGGCTCGACGCCAACTGCCACAATGACAACTCAACCCGGTGGGGTAATCCCCCAAACGAACTGGTCTTTGCGGTACGTGGACAGCCAGGAGACGACGGGCGAGGATGGCGCCGCTGCCAATGCCTTCGATGGGAGCAGCAGCACGCTGTGGCACACTGAATGGTATAACTCGGACCCGGCGCATCCACATGAGATCCAGATCGATCTGGGGACATCGTACGAAGTAGGTGGCTTCCGGTACCTGCCAAGGCAGGATCACACGCTCAACGGCACCATCGCCCAGTACGAGTTCTATGTCAGCGCCGACGGCAGCAACTGGGGTTCGGCGGTTGCTGCAGGCACCTTTGCCAACAACGCCTCAGAGAAAGAAGTTACTTTCACCGCCAAGACGGGTCGCTATGTGCGGCTGCGGGCCCTATCAGAGGTGAACGGTAATCTCTGGACATCGGCGGCGGAAATCAATGTGCTAAGTGCCTCAAGCAGCCCAACACCAACCACACCGGCGCCAACATCGACGTATCAGGCTGAGAATGCAAGTCTGGGAGGGGGCGTTAGTGTAGATACGAACCACAGCGGCTACTACGGCACCGGCTTCGTGAACTTCCCGTCCAGTGGTGGCTATATCGAGTACCAGAATGTAGATGGCGGCTCTGGCGGTACCAGGACCCTGCAGTTCCGCTTTGCGCTGGGGGCTACCAGCGCCCGAACGGGGCAGCTGACCATCAATGGTGCTACCCAGAACATCACCTTCCAGCCGACCGGTGCCTGGGACTCCTGGGTAACCATGAATGTGACAGTCACCCTTAACACAGGCACATCTAACACCATCCGGCTGCAGTCAACCGGACAGGACCTGGCTAACCAGGACCAGATGACGGTGAACTGATGCAACGTTGGTTACCGGCCACGAGAGCGTTCCCGGAAGAAGGCTCTCATGGCCCTGGTGCAGTTGGGCAAGAAAGGCTTCTTAACTCCGGACCTACGTATGCCCAACTGCTTAAGTATTTTGGGGCAAGCCATAACTATGGATTTACTTACGCCCCCGAAACACTAGATGATAGTATCGGAGCTGCCTATGACCCGAAGTTGATCCGAGCAGATAGCTTAGCACACGACATTCAAACTATTTTTGAGGAAGCTGGTCATGGAGCTCTTCGCCCCACCACAGAGATGAAAATGGACTCGGAGCGCTTTGTTGAGCTTTTGACTTAGCACTATCTTCCAGGGAGAGAAAAATGAAGCGTCTATACGCCCTTCTAACCATTGTTTTGTTGTTGCCGGTTCTGGCGGCGTGTTCATCCGCAACCCAGGCGCCGGCTGAACCCACCGATGCCCCCGCAGATGAGCCGACCGAGGTCGCAGCCGAACCCACCGATGCGCCTGCAGATGAAGCTGCAGACGAAACGGTAGATGAGCCTATCACGCTCACCATGGCAGCATGGGACATCGCAACCACACCCTACTGGCAGGCTGTGGTTGATGCCTATGAGGCCCAAAACCCCAATGTCCACGTGGAGCTGATCGATATTTCTTCGGCCGAGTATCCGGAGAAGGTCAATATCATGCTCTCGGGTGGTGACGAGACGGATATTATCACGGTCAAAGATATTCCCGGCTATTCGGCCATGCTCACCAGAAACCAGATCATACCGCTGGAAGACCGCATCGCAGCTGATGGGCTCGATCTGGGTGTCTACAGCGGCGCAGCTGAAGAGCTGACGTTCGAAGGCTCGATTTACGCGCTTCCGTTCCGCAGCGACATCTGGATTCTTTACTATAACAAGGATCTCTTTGATGCGGCCGGCGTTGACTATCCCACCAACGATATGACCTGGGAGCAGTTCGACGAAGTAGCACGCGAGATGACCAGCGGCAGCGGCGCCGACAAGGTCTACGGTGCCCATTTTCACGTCTGGCGCTCGTGCGTCGAGCTGGCAACGGTGCAAGACGGCAAGAACACGGTCATCGCCACCGACTACAGCTTCATGCAGCCGATGTATGATATGGTTGTCGGGATGCAGAATGACGGCATCATCATGGACTATGGCGAGTTGAAGGCCGGAAACATCCACTATTCAGGTGTTTTCAAGAACCAGCAGGTTGCCATGCTTCCTATGGGATCATGGTTCATCGGCTCACTCATAGCGGCTAAGAATGAGGGCGAGATTGACTTCAACTGGGATGTTGTAAAGTTTCCGCACCCAGAAGGAGTTGAGCCTGGCACAACCGCAGGCACTCTGACTTCCCTGGCCATCAATGCCAACTCGAAGAACCCGGATGCCGCATGGGACTTCATCAAGTTCTACAGTGGCATCGAAGGGGCCAAGGCTCTGGCAGCTACGGGCAATCTTCCTGCCATGCGCAACGATGAGATACTTGCAATCTTTGCCGGTCTTGAGGGTGTTCCGTCTGGAGCCGCCGAGGCGCTGCAAACTACAGTTGTTCGCCTTGAGCTCCCCATGCACCCCAAGGTGGGCGCGGTTGAGCAGATTTTGAACGAGGAACACGAGCTGATCATGACCGGTTCTGTCCCTGTGGATGAGGGGATCGCGAACATGACCAGCCGCATCTCGGAAGCGCTGGCGGAGTAAAGCAAACGCCGGCGCCAATCAGATAATCACTGCGGGGAAGTCCCGTCCGTGCATGAGGACTTCCCCGCAAGCTATGTACAGCTCGGGAAGGGTGCGGGACAGGTCTCGTAGGCGTTAGCTTAAGTTCAGAGCAAGCTTGATTGTGATCTACGAATGCCACGAATTTCTGACTGTCCGCTCGTTGAAACCAAAAGTGTTTTTTGCGAATTCTTGTACGTAGAAAAGCAGAGAGAGGCTTCTTTAGTTCGCCGCTCCCGTCATTCCCGCGAAAGCGGGAAACCACTTGTCATCCTTGTAGCTTCATGCTTTCACAGAAATGACATGACTGGCGAAGGTAAGAGTGGTCGGAATTAAAAGCTAAGGAATGCAAACTTATTAACTTGTACACCATCTAAGCCTTTTGCCGGCTCTAATTGATCAAGTTATTTGGTTGCCATTCCTAAACTCCGTTGACCCGACTGTTTTCAAGGCACACAAAAGCCTGGCAGGAAGGTTGTGCTTTGCCAGGCTTGCAGATTGAAATCTGCCCAGTACCCGTTACGAATGACTATCCGTAACGAGCGCATATATTGGTAACTTAAGCTGCTCGCCGGATTTCACATAGATAGCCTCTCGGCAAAGAGGCCTTTCATGCTCCACTGCTTGGGTTTTTCGAGACAAGATCAGGGGTGTAGACTTATTCATGCCGTAGAACGCGAAAGTAACCCTGACATGTTCAGGATCAGAAGGAACAGATATGGACTCTATTCAACTGACCCACCTCAGACAAAGTACAGCCGGCAAGCGGCGAGGAACGCTCAGGGAAAACATGATCGCTTACTCCTTCATTCTTCCCAACTTGCTTGGCTTCGCGGCATTCACGCTGGTTCCAATGGTCTTCTCACTCGTGCTCGCATTCATGAACTGGGACGGAGCGAACGTGGTCACCTGGGCAGGGCTAGATAACTTCAAGCAGCTGTTCCACGACACGACCTTCCGCATTGCCCTTGGCAATACCCTCTACTATGTCATCGGAACGGTACCCTTGACGATGGCTACGTCGCTCGGGCTGGCCTTGCTTCTCAACCAGCCTCTGAGAGGGAGAAACCTTTTCCGCACCACTTTCTTCTTCCCGTATGTAGCTTCTCTGGTTGCGGTTGCTGTTGTCTGGAACATGCTCTTCCATCCGGCCATGGGGCCCGTCAACCAGCTGCTGACGACACTGGGGATCGAAAACCCACCCCGGTGGTCCGCGTCGGTGGACTGGGCGATGCCCACGGTCATCATGGCAAGTATCTGGAAGGGGATGGGTTATTACATGCTGATCTACCTGGCGGCGCTGCAAGGTATCCCCGCTTATCTTTATGAGGCAGCCGAGATCGATGGCGCGAATGCCTGGCAGCAGTTTCGCTACATTACCTTGCCCATGCTGACACCGGCGACTTTCTTTGTCAGCATCATGCTCACCATCGCATCCTTCAAGATCTTCGACCTGATCATGGTCATGACCGGCGGTGGTCCGGGGCGCGCAACCAATGTATTGGTGATTCATACCTATAACACGGCTTTCAAGCAATTTAGATTTGGCTACTCCAGCGCCATAGCGATGGTGCTGTTTGTGATCGTCCTGATTATTACTATTGTTCAGTTCCGCATGGAAAAGCGTTGGGTCAGTTATATGTAAGCGGGAGGAAATGCTCAAGTGCGCAGCTTATCAAAACAAATCGTTCGTAGAGAAGGTAAACTCATGTCCTACCGGTTCAAGAAGGGGCTTGGCAAAACTCTCACCTATACTCTCTTAATTGCATTGGCGGTGACCATGCTGCTGCCCTTCCTGTGGATGCTCTCTGCCTCACTCAAGCTGGATAAGGATGTCTTCCGTTTCCCGATTGAGTGGATCCCTGCAAACCCGCAGTGGCGTAACTATGTAAAGATTTGGACGCAGATACCTTTCTTGACCTTCTTTGCCAATACGACCAAGCTGACGGTCATTATCACACTGCTCCAGCTCTTTACCAGCAGCTTCGCCGGCTATGCATTCGCCAAGCTCCAGTTCAAAGGTAGAGACATACTCTTCCTGGCTTACATCGCAAGCATTGCGATTCCCTGGCAGTCCTACATGGTGCCGCAGTTCATCATGATGCGAAGACTGGGCCTGGTCGATAAACATATGTCGCTGATCCTGCTGCAGGCCTTCTCGGCGTTTGGCGTCTTCCTGATGCGCCAGTTCTTTATCAGCATTCCCAACGACATCATCGATGCAGCACGCATCGATGGGCTGAGTGAATACGGGATTTACTTCCGCATCATGCTGCCGCTCTCCAAGCCTGCCCTTGCAACGCTGACTATCTTCACCGCAGTCTTCGTCTGGAATGATTTCATGGGGCCGCTGATCTACCTGAATTCCCAGTCCATGAAGACCATTCAGCTGGGTCTGCGCATGTTCATCATGCAGTATTCCGCCAATTACGCCCTGATTATGGCAGCATCGCTTGTGTCGCTGATACCTGTGACTGTCCTCTTTCTCGCCTTCCAGCGATTTTTCGTCGAGGGCATTGCTACCACAGGGGTTAAGGGCTGATGCAGCTTGGCCATTCTGCCTGAGAACAATCGAAGACCTCTGGCTAGAGGTTTTTCCTGGCGCATCAATACATTGGGGTGAAGCTCCGCTGCCTGGTTGGATGTCCGGGACATGAACAGAAAAACATTTCGATCTTTTCTTGAAAACATTTCGATCTTTTT
>JAFGMS010000482.1 GCA_016927375.1 Anaerolineae bacterium | reverse complement strand
GACGGATCTGGAACGAAGAGCGCCTCTTTGAACATAGCAACATCGAGAGGTTACTCAAGTTGACATTGTCAAATTACTCACTCAATACGGCACTAAACGTATCTGCGGGCTCAGCGTAACAGGTGGATTCCCGTAAAAGCGGGAATGACAGCGCCGAGAAGGGGTAAGACACCGGCAAACGGGTAAACAGGTAAAACATGAGACGTGACAAGTTCGCAACCTGGGTCACAAGTTGCAGCCTGAAGCTTGAAAAGCTAAAGGCTAAGAGCTGAATAGTTACTAGAGGATAATCAAGTGCCGCCAACGTGATACAGTGGCATTCTGTGGAGGTTATTGTGGACAATGACAATTTAGCAGCCAGGATGGCCTCTGGCTCGGAATGGGAACGAGCTCGCCGCGCTGCATCCCTGGAATCCTTACAGGATATTTTTTCAGATCGTTCCACGGAACTGCTGGCATTTGAGGATGTCCGCAGGCGTCTGCGCTTGGCACAGAAGAACTACAGAGGTCTGCAAGATATCCCCGTAAATCAAATCCGGGGCAGCGTAGGGAGATACCGTGACTTTACCCGAACTTTCTTGCCGCGGAGCAACGAGCTGAAGATACGCTGGATGCGGGTCAATACGTTAGCTTATGCTAAGGGCATGGATCCCGTCGATGTCTACCAGGTCGGTGAAGCTTACTTTGTAGTAGATGGCAATCACCGGGTCTCTGTTGCACGACAGATGGGCAACCCGACTATTCAAGCGCATGTCTGGGAGTTCCCATCTTCGGTAAGTCTGAGCGCCGATGCCGACCTGGACGAGGTGCTCATTAAGGCAGAGTATGCTGACTTTCTGGAAAGCACTAAGCTCGCTCAACTTCGCCCTGAACAGGAGATCGTATTTACAACACCCGGGCGCTACCGCGAGCTAGAGGATCAAATTGAATGGTATCGCCATGTATTGGAAATGATTGATGACGAGCCCGCTTCCCATGAAGATGCCGTCACGGCCTGGTACGATATGATCTACACACCGGCTGTGCAGATCATCCAGCAGAGAGGAGCCCTGGAGCGTTTTCCTGGGCGGACAGAGGCCGACTTATTTGTCTGGGTTTGGCGTTACCAGGAGGAGCTGCGTAGCTACTACAAAACAACCAACCTGACACAGGTCATTGATACTTTGACCCGGCCAGGCTGGTACAGGTTCTTACATCGTTTGTGGCGGGTTGTAACGGGTTGGCTCAAATCTTTACGAAAATGATCTCAAGACAGTACACCGAGTTGGTGACCAACTGTATCGAGAATGTCGAGGGCGCGCTCAAGTTGTTCAGTTGTGTGTGTGGCCATGTAGCTGGTACGCAGCAGGGACATATTAGGCGGCACACCAGGCGGAATGACCGCATTGGTAAACAATCCCGCATCAAAAAGCGCCTTCCAGAACATGATCGTCATGCCTTCATCACGGATGATGATGGGGATGATGGGGGTCTCGCTGTTTCCAATATCGAAGCCTAGTTGTTGTAGGCCTTTCTTCATAAAGTCGCCATTATCCCAGACCCTCTGAACATATTCGGGCTCATTTTCGATGATATCCAAAGCAGCCAGCACGGCTGCAACGTTGGGGGCAGGCAGACTGGCACTGAATATCAGTGCACGGGCAAAATGCTGGATGTAGTGGATGACCTGATCGTCGCCTGCCACAAAACCGCCGATTGATGCGAATGATTTACTGAACGTACCGCCGATTAAGTCTATCTCATCGGTGATGCCAAAGTGGGCAGAAGTGCCGTGCCCTTGCGCCAAAACTCCCACACTATGAGCGTCATCAACCATAACACGCGCGCCGTATTTCTTAGCTAGTTCAGCGATCTCCGGCAGCGGCGCGATATCGCCCCCCATGCTGTATACCCCATCAACGATGATCAGCTTGCCGCGCTGATGATCGATTTTCTTCAAAACGCGCTCTAGATCGGCCATATCACTATGCTTGAAGCGCATCATTTCCCCGTAGGCCAGACGGCAACCATCGACGATGCTGGCATGGTCCTCTTTGTCAGTGATGACAACATCGTCCCGTCCAACTATAGCAGCGATTGTGCCAAGATTGGTCTGGAAGCCTGTACTGAAAATCAGGGCAGCTTCCTTGTCGAAAAAGGCTGCCAGCCGCTCCTCCAACTCGATGTGCAATGAGAGAGTGCCATTCATAAAGCGTGAGCCGGTACAGCTAGTCCCGTACTGGCGAATGGCTTCAATAGCAGCCTCACGCACTTTGGGATGCGTCGTAAGACCAAGATAGTTATTGGATCCGATCATGATGATCTCGCGATCACCATAACGCACTATTGTCCCTTCAGCGTCATCGAAAGGTACAAAGAACGGGTAGATTCCCATTGCTTGAGCCTCCCGTGCGCGGGTGAAGGCGTGTGTTTTCTCGAAGATATCCACTTTTGTCTGTTCAGAAATAGTCATAATTTATGTGCCGCCTTTCCTCATCCATATTGCAATGGAATCAGACACTGGGTGTCTGCGGAATGCGCTCCATTCTCCTTCCAAATATGCAAACTCACTAATGAGAACCCGGATGTTTTTAAGCTTGGCCCGATCCTTGGGGTGTCTACTCTCAAAGTCGCACATCAAGTAGACAAGAAACCCCTGAGACAAAAACAATTATACCAGTGGTTTTATGCACTTACACAGTTAACCTGTGCCAAACCATTGTTTGATCAGAAACTCATCTGCGCAGGACCGTAGTTCCTGTGAGGGTGGTGGGTTATTGTCACCCAAGAGGGTAATATTATTCCCGGCTCTGTATGTGCTGTTTCCGGAAGCAGGCTTGGTGGACTTGACCAAAGATTTTCAAAACAGTAGGATGATGTAGGTTGTTAACTTCAAGCAAAATGATGCAACAAGAAAGATAAAAAGGAGGAAAGAATGAAACGCCCTATCCTATATGTCCTGATCGTGGTGGTCTCTCTAGGCGTGTTGACGGCATGCGGTGGCTCTTCAACGGGCGGGGAGACCGTACATGTAGCTACCGATGCAACCTGGCCACCCTTCGAGTCCGTTAACGAATCAACCAAAGAAATCGAGGGCTTTGATATTGACCTGATGAATGCCATCGCTGACAAGACCGGCCTGAAAGTCGAGTTTATCAACGTACCCTTCGATCCCCTTTTGGCCGGCATGGCCGAGTGCCAATATGACGCCGCTATCTCGGCCATGACAATCACAGAGGATCGCAAGAAAGACTTCCTGTTCTCCGATCCATATTTTGCGGCCGGCCAGATCGTGGCTGTACGCGCCGATGAAACCGCCATTACCGGCAAAGATACGTTGAGCGGAAAGACTGTCGGTGTCCAGCTTGGCACCACTGGCGAGATCGAGTCTCAGAAGATCGAAGGTGTTACAGTCAGTTCCTACGATGATATTGGGCTGGCTTTTCAGGATCTAATGAATGGCCAGATCGATGCCGTCATCGCCGACAATCCATTAGTGTTGGGCTATGTGGGGCAGAATCCTGACAGGATCAAGGTTGTAGGAGAAGCCTTCACGGACGAGTACTACGGGATTGCCGTATGCAATACCAGGCCCGAGTTGGTAGAGAAGATCAACCAGGGGTTAGTCGAAGTCGAAGCTGAAGGTGTTATTGACGAACTGATCGAGAAATGGATTAAGACTGGCGGCTGATCGCCCTGCAAATGACGCATTTGTCCTGCGAGGCTTCTCTGAGGCCTCGCAGGTTTAGTCTGTCTGAGTTAGTTTTCCGCACTCAGCCTCTTGCTGCTGAATGCTTATCTCACAAGCCGAAAAAAACCCCGGGACCAGAAAACATGAACGCACACTCATCGATCGCGCTGGGACCTTTCACAGTTAGAAGAGAGATCGTTATGATGGGGCTGGCGATGGCAGCCAGTCTTGCTATCATGTCGCTCTTGCTTACCGCCGGTTTGGGGGCATCAAATCCTATCATCCAACGAAGCACCGAAGTTCGCTCCGCTGACCCAAGTTGTGCTCAATTGGGGGAGATGCCTTGTTGGGTGACTGTGCCTGCTTCGCCTTATGCTGTTTTGCAGATCGTCAGCGCTTTATTGCTCCTGCCATTGGGCTTGTGGCTGGGTTGGCGGTATCGAGCAGGTTCCAGTGCCGGGATATTCCTGGTCCTGTTCGCGCTGACCTTTCAATTCTGTGTAACTCGCGCCCTCTTCGAGTTATTGGAGGAGCGCAGGCTCGATCCAATCTACCATAATGCTGCCATAGTGGGCTCTGAGAATGTTCTGGATGCCGAGCAGGTATTCATCAGCACTTCTGCGACGGCATTTGTTGTTTTGTCTATCCTGGCATTCCTCATCGTTGTGCTGGTCTATCTTACCAATCGTCCGTCCAAGACAGACTCCATGCCGGCTGAGCGGTTGGACGTCTGGTGGTGGCTGCTGGCAGCCATCTTTTGGGGTGTGACCCTGCTTGTTGATATACACCCCAACCCGTACGGGCGCATCATACGCTTTGTGGCTGATGGCATTATTGTCACCATCCTCATTACTATCGTGTCTTTTGTGCTGACCCTCATTGTTGGGATGTTCGGTGGGCTAGGGCGTTTGTCACACAGCCGCTTGATCTCGGGGCTTACATCTCTCTACGTTGAGGTTATCCGCGGCATTCCATTACTCGTACAGCTGATGTGGTGGTACTTTGCATTCCCATCGATAGTGCAGAGTGTCGGTAAATCCTTGCAGATCAAGTCATTGATGTATTACCAGGCCAACTCTGTTGTCGTAGCGATCGTCGGCTTGGTTATCTGTTACGCTGCCTACATGACCGAGATCTACCGGGCCGGCATCCAGAGCATTCCCACAGGCCAGATGGAGGCAGCTCGCAGCCTGGGTATGAGCTATATTCAGGCTATGCGTCACGTCATACTACCACAGGCTATCCGTGTTATCTTGCCCCCGGTGGGTAACGAGTTCATTGCTTTGCTCAAAGACTCCTCCCTGGTAAGCGTGGTGGCCGTTATCGATCTGTCTCGCCGCGGGAGGGAATTCGCCTCTGCCCAGTTCATCCCCATCGAGACCTGGATGACGGTGGCCGTGCTGTATCTAATCATGACCCTTCTTTCCGCTCGCGTTGTCACTTGGATCGAGCGCAGAACAAAGTTCGAGAGGTAGTCCATGGAACCAATCATTCACATTGAGGATGTCCATAAACATTTCAAGGGCGAGGTGCACGCACTGCGTGGGGTGAGTCTGGATGTAAAGCAGGGCGAGGTAGTCGTGATCGTTGGCCCGTCAGGTTCGGGTAAGTCCACCTTATTACGCTGCATCAATCGCCTCGAAGAATACGACTCCGGAAAAATTGTCGTCGATGATATCCCTCTTGACAACGCCGAGAACATCAACGCGGTCCGGCGTGAAGTTGGCATGGTTTTCCAATCCTTCAACCTGTTTTCGCACCTCACGGCATTAGAAAACCTGACGTTGGCTCAGCGTGTGGTGCGCAAGCGCTCGCCAGAAGAAGCCGCTCAGGTTGCCATCAAGCTGCTTGAGAAGGTAGGTATTCCTGATAAGGTCGATTCATATCCGGCTCAGCTTTCAGGAGGCCAGCAGCAGCGCGTGGCCATTGCCCGCGCCCTGGCGATGAACCCTAAGATTATGCTCTTCGATGAGCCAACCAGCGCGCTCGACCCGGAAATGATCAAAGAAGTACTGGACGTCATGCTGGCATTGGCACAAGAAGGAATGACGATGGTTGTCGTATCACACGAAATGGGGTTCTCTCGCGCTGCTGCCAACCGGGTAATTTTTATGGACGAGGGAGTCATTGTTGAGGAGGGCAAGCCCGAGCAGATCTTCAGCACACCGACCCGAGAGCGCACCAAACTGTTCCTCAGCAAAGTGCTGCAGCATTGATTCTTTACCGCAAAATGGTGAGAACAAAGGAAAAGCATGCTCCACAAGCGATACCTGTCTCAAGGCAAGATATGCGAAGTCACATTCGTCTTACCTTCCGCAATTAACGCAAAGACAGCCGTGCTGGTAGGTGATTTCAACAACTGGGACAAGAAAGTGGCCCCTATGATATATACTGCGGATGGCAGCTGGCAGGTCATACTCAGGCTTGACACACGAAGGGAATACCAGTTCCGCTACTTTGTGAACGGCAGCGAATGGCACAACGATTGGGAGGCTGACCGATACGTCATGAACCCTTATGGCGGCGAGAACTCGGTCGTTGTTACCTGACCGGTAAGCCTTGCACGGCAAATGACGCTCCTGCTGCCTCATAAGGGGCTTTTTGATTCGACGCTGTGTCTGTATTTCTGGTAAGATGAGATAGTTCATTCGTTCTGGACAATCAGAAAGCGATGGCAGCCGATGACAAACACGCGTGGTAAGAGGTTGGTTCTTATCGATGGTCATGCACTGGCTTACCGGATGTACTATGTTCCGGCAATAAATAAGCTCACGACCCGCCGGGGTGAGCCCACCAATGCCGTCTATGGCTTTACCCGCGCCTTGCTGGCGGTGATCGGTGAAGACAATCCGCCTGATTACCTGGCAGTCAGCTTCGATACCGGTGCCACGTTCCGTGACGCCATGTACCCGGATTACAAGGGCACGCGGGAAAGGATGCCCGACCGTTTGCAGGTGCAGATGGGACGTATTCACCAGGTATTGGAAGCCTTAAACATTCCCGTTCTCGAAATCGACGGCTATGAAGCCGACGATGTGCTGGGGACGGCCGCCCGGTTGGCGGCGCAAGAAGGCGTGCATACCACCATCATCACCGGGGATCGCGACCTTCTTCAGCTCGTTGACGAGAAAACCACCGTCGAGCTCCCTGCCAGCAAGGGCGGCGCTCCGCAGCTTTATGACATCGAGGCAGTGAAGGCCAAATACGGGCTTCTCCCTACTCAAATCGTCGATCTGAAGGCCCTGATGGGCGATTCGTCTGATAACATCCCCGGTGTGGCCGGTATCGGTGAGAAGACTGCCATCGACCTGCTCCAACAGTACAAGACGGTCGATGAGCTGTACGAGCACCTGGATGACATCCCCCAGAAGCGCCCCCGCACCGCTCTCAAAAAGGGTCGCGAGATGGCTGAGATGAGCTACAAGCTGGCCCAGATCGTCACCGAGGCCCCCATTGACTTCGACCTGGAGGCCTGCCTGCTGCGTGAATATGATCTTGATAAAGTCCGCGGCCTCTTCCAGGAGCTGGAGTTCCGCACTTTCCTCAAGCAGCTCACCGGGGGAGGCGTCGGGGCAGGGGAGCCTGTCCCCGGCCAGCAGCTTTCCTTCTTTGCCGATGCCGCCCAGCAAGTCGAGACATCGACAGAGGGCGAAGAGCAGCATATAACCACCACTCACATCATCCAGGACGAGACATCACTCGATGATCTAATCGACAAGCTTGAGGCTGCCTCTGCCATCGCCTTCGATACGGAAACAACCAGCACCGATCAGATGCAGGCAGATCTTGTCGGCATCTCACTGGCCATCCAGGAGGGCGAAGGCTACTACATCCCGGTCGGCCACACTCTGCCCGGCAGCCGGCAGCTGCCGCTTGAGCAAGTCATCGACCGCCTGCAGTCCGTTATGACCGACCCGAACGTTCCAAAAATCGGCCACAACATCAAATACGACGCGATTGTGCTTAGCCAGCACGGTCTGGATGTCGCCCCTTTGAGCTTCGACACCATGATCGGTGAGTGGCTGGTCAGGCCCGACGTTGCTCGCGGCAAGCTGGGGCTAAAGAACCAGGCTTTCATCCGCCTGGGCGTCACTATGACCGAGATCTCCGAGCTGATTGGCAAGGGCAAAGACCAGATCACCATGGCTCAAGTCAGCATCGAGCGTGCAGCGGCCTATGCAGCGGCCGATGCCGACATAACGCTGCGTCTGTACAACCTGATCAAGGATGAGATCGCCGAGCAGTCGCTGGAGAAGCTCTTTTACGATGTCGAGATGCCGCTGGTGCCTGTCCTGGCAGCCATGGAGCAAACCGGGGTGCTGCTGGATATCGATTTGCTTGGCCGCTTGTCAACCCAGGTTGGGGAGACGCTATCCGACCTGACATCCCAGATTTACCACATCGTCGGGCACGAGTTCAACCTCAACTCGACCCAACAGCTGAGCCAGGCCCTCTTTGAAGAGCTGCGCCTGCCTGCTCAAGGGATACGCAAGACCTCCTCGGGACGCTACTCAACGGCCGCCGACGTTCTGGATGCGCTGCGCGACCAGGACACGACCGGGGTAATCGAGGCGCTGCTTCAATACCGCGAGCTTGAGAAGCTCAGATCGACCTATCTGGATGCGCTTCCGGTGATGGTCAACCCTCATACCGGCCGCATTCACTCGTCCTTCAACCAAACAGGCGTGGTAACCGGGCGGCTCAGCTCCAGCGACCCCAACCT
Source organism: Anaerolineae bacterium (assembly GCA_016927375.1). Taxonomy (GTDB): domain Bacteria; phylum Chloroflexota; class Anaerolineae; order Aggregatilineales; family UBA3940; genus JAFGMS01. The sequence goes on along the minus strand of JAFGMS010000482.1, from coordinate 2,308 downwards.
GCAGAACATCCCCATCCGGACCGACCTGGGGCGGCTGGTGCGCAATGCCTTCATTGCTGCACCCGGGCGTCAGCTGGTAGTGGCCGACTATTCACAGGTTGAGCTGCGGGTGATGGCACACTTCTCAGGCGATGAGGCGCTGCGGCAGGCTTTCATCGACGATCAGGACATCCACGCCACCACGGCGGCAGCCGTCAATAACATCCCCCTCGAAGAGGTCACACGCGCCCAGCGCAGCTTTGCCAAGGCGGTCAACTTCGGTTTGATGTACGGGATGGGCGCCTACCGGCTGGCCCGCGATTCGGATCTGACCCTGGCCGAGGCCGAGGACTTCATCACCGCTTACTTCGAGCGCTTTCCCAAAGTGCGCCAGTACCTGGATGAGACCAAGCAAAAAGCCGCCGAGCAGGGCTACCTTGAGACGCTGCTCGGGCGTCGACGCTACTTCCCGGCCCTGCAATCGACCGACCCCGGCAGGCAGGCCGAGACCGAGCGCCGCGCCGCCGAGCGCGAAGCGGTCAACTACCCCATTCAGGGCGGCGCCGCCGACCTGATCAAGATCGCCATGCTCAACCTTTACGATGCTCTCCACGAGCACAAGCTGCGCGGCCGGATGATTCTCCAGGTACACGACGAGCTGGTGCTCGAAGTCCCGGAAGATGAGGCAAAAGAGACCGCTGCCCTGGTCAAGGAGATCATGGAGAACGCCTACCCCCTGGACATCCCCCTGCGCGCCGACGTCAACATCGGCCACAACTGGGGCGAAGCGAAATAATTGACGACTGCTGATTGACGATTGGGCCAACATGCGTTGAACAAGAGCGCTGTATGCTGAATGCTTGTAGCATTCTGATACAATTGGAGTATCGATAACCTGTATTTGCAGTTGTTGGAGAAAATCAGCAATGGTCGAAGCAATCCACACCCGTATGCGTGCGGACGAATTCCTGAAGCTGCCCGAATCGAATCTGCCCACCGAATTACTTCACGGCGAGGTGATCATGACCCCGGCACCGGAACTCAAGCATCAAGAGTTAATCTTTTCCCTGGCTAAGCTGATCGAAGTATTGGGAAAAGAGGGCACTGTCAGGTTATCGCCGGTGGATGTCTACCTGGACGATGAGAACGTTGTCCAGCCCGATGTACTATGGACAGCGTCGGACAGCTCGTGCCGGGACATGGACGGCAAATACTTGAGCGGTCCTCCGGAATTGGTAGTCGAAGTTCTCTCTCCCGGCACGGCTCGCCAAGACCGGGGTGAGAAGTATGCCCTTTATGAGAAGTATGGCGCGCACGAATACTGGATCGTTGATCCCGCAGGAGAGTTCATCGAAGTATTCCTCAACAGTGACGCAGGGTTTGCCCGGCAGGGTTTGTATGGGCCAGCAGACAGCTTCGCGTCGCCGGTGTTGGGAGGCAAGATTGTCGATTTGACGAAGGTGTTTGATAAGCAATGACGAAATAGATCTAGACGAATACAGCAGGCGATACCCGAAACCGCTTTGCTAAAGCGCGAATCTGCCTGACATTGAGTTCCCGTTTACCGGTCAGGATTTCGGATACCACATCTGGTGGACCAACTTCTGGTAGATCGGGTGGGGCAATATGATGCTCTTCCATAAAGTATTGAAGCATACTGACGCCATCCGATTCCGGCATCGGGTGATGTTCTTCTTCGTAGACGTAGATCAGCGTGCCAAGCGTATCGAGCAGTCCATAGAGAGGGTGTTGTTCGTTAGTGCCAATCTCGTCCAGCAAGCTGTCAAGGCGCTCAACAGCCATATCGTATTCCTGCTCGTTGCGAATGGACAAGAGAGGATAGATAGAAGCCCAGTGATTTTGAATGTCATTCGCCAAAGCACTCATCGCTTCCAATCTCCTTTGTCATATTCGGCATGGGTAAGCACATGACGTATGTAGACTTTTCCACGGTTGAAATGTATTGATGTGATAAGACGATATTTGTTGCCACCAATGTTGAACACAATCCAATCATCCACCTTGTCGGCAGACGAAAAAACGCCGCGCAATTCATTGAAGCTGCGAAACTCGGTTTGCTGCATGATCTTGAACCAGCGAACTAATGCTGTTTCGCTGTCAGGATGATGCTCCCAAAATTGTCGCAGGGCTTTGCGAGAAATGACGTGCATGAGCTAACCATAGCGCAGAATAATACATAGGACAACCCTGTCCTAAGAACCTTGACAATGTCACATTGGATAAATGCTCTACATCGACGCTGGTTACGGATGGGTATCCATCCGTCGATATTCATCCGTAACCGGTAAAGTGCAGATTTTAATCTGCG
>JAFGMS010000481.1 GCA_016927375.1 Anaerolineae bacterium | reverse complement strand
TCTGGTTGTTGTAAGTGGATTCCAGGCGTACGACGATGTCTACCGTGACATTCCGGAAGATGAGCGTCCGCCAAAGCCCTAACATTTGGTTAAGAAGAGGCTGATTCTGGCCCCTCGGAAATTTCCGAGGGGTCAGGTCGATTGTAGATCGACAATATGCGCCGCGAAACACCAGAGCGTCCGTGTATGAGGATGTAAACCTATATGACTCCAGAAATCCACCCCACTACTGACGACATTATTCTTGATTTTCAGAATGTAACCAAGCATTTTCCTGGCGTGACTGCCCTGAGCGAAGTCTCTATGCAGGTCCGGCGTGGCGAGATTCATGGCCTATGCGGAGAGAATGGCGCGGGTAAATCTACCTTGATGAAGATTCTCTCGGGCGTGTATCCTCACGATACCTATGAGGGTGATGTCTACTATGAAGGTAAAGAGCTGAAGCTCGGGACAGGCGCAATCCATCAAGCCATTAAGGAAGGTATTGCCATTGTCTACCAGGAGCTCACACTGGTGCCGAACATGACTGTGGGAGAGAACGTATATCTTGGCAAGGAGCCGGTTAACAGTGGTGTGATCGACTGGAACAAGCTGTATGCTGATACGCAAGAAATCCTGACGAAATACGAGCTTGATATCCATCCCCAAACGCTTGTCAAACACCTTGGTGTGGGCAAGATGCAGATGGTTGAGATAGCCAAAGCGCTCTCCGAAGATGCCAAGATCTTGATCCTTGATGAGCCAACCAGTGCGCTCACTGAAGCAGAAATCGATAAACTCATTGAGATATTGAAGACGCTGAAGAGCCATGGCGTTACCTGTATCTACATCACTCACCGACTCGAGGAGCTGTTCCGGGTTACAGATTCTGTCACTGTACTACGTGACGGACAAGCAGTGACCACTCAACCGACAGAAGATCTGATTATCGAAAAGCTGGTCAGATATATGGTTGGACGCGAGATGAAGGAACGCTTCCCTCCAGGGAAGCGTCAGCCTGGCGAGGTTATTCTTGAAGTAGAGAATCTTCATGCTGACGATCCTCGAGGCGCTGGCCACGAGCTTCTGAGCGGCGTGAGCTTCAACGTGCGCAAAGGCGAGATCCTGGGTATTGCCGGCCTGATGGGCTCCGGACGCACGGAGCTTGTCACTACCATATTCGGTGAGTATGGCAAGATCACCTCGGGTGTTATCAGAATTGAGGGCCGAGAGGTCGATATCCGGAGTGCCCGTGCAGCTATGAATGAAGGTGTCAGTCTGGTTCCAGAAGATCGCAAAGGTAAGGGGCTGGTACTGAGACAATCTGTCCTCAGGAATATTTCCTTGCCTAACCTTGATCAGTTCTCGACCTTTTTTCAGATCGACAGCGGTGCAGAACTTAAAGCAGGCAATAAACAGGCAAGGGATCTGGATATCAAAGCCCCAAACCTACAGATCCCCTGCGACACCCTATCTGGTGGAAACCAGCAGAAGGTGGTTATCGCCAAATGGCTGCTGTCAGATCCAAAGGTCTTGATCATGGACGACCCAACACGAGGTGTTGACGTTGGCGCCAAGTATGAAATCTATAAACTCATGAATGAGCTTACCGGGCAGGGTGTCTCGATCATCATGATATCCAGCGATCTTGAAGAGGTGTTGGGAATGAGCGACCGTGTTATGGTCATGTGTGAAGGTCGTTCTAGTCACACACTCGATATTGCTGAAGCGACACAGGAAAGAATCATGGCATTAGCAACGGGTATTGCCTGATCATGAGGTTGTTCGCAGTCTACCCGCCATACTAATCTTAGTTATTCGAAAACGTTGCAAGGAGTCTCACTATGAACTCATTCATCGCATTGGTCAGGCGATTTGTGCTAACAGTTTTGCTAGTCGAACAATTCAAGCAAATTTGGCAATCCGAGTTTGTCAGACGAATCCGGCAATCCGAGTTGGTTAGGCGAGGTCAGCAGAATATTCAAACCTATGCCATTGTCCTGGCGCTGCTTGCTATCTGGGTGCTGTTTGCCTTTACAACAGAGGGGCGTTATCTGAAGCCGCAAAATATCTCCAATCTGTTCCGCCAAATGTCTGTCACAGCCTTACTCGCTACTGGTATGGTCCTGGTCATCGTCACCGGAAATATCGACCTCTCGGTTGGCAAAGCAGCTGGGCTTGTGTCTGTTGTGGCTGCGTTTTTCCAGGATGATTTTTGGCATAGGATCCTTCCGGGTTTCCTAGAGAAAGCTTTGGCCAACCAGCCCGAACTGCTTGATGCAATTTTGCCCATTCATCCGCTTACTGCCGCCATTCTCTCAGTAGTGCTAGGCTTGATAGTTGGAACATTGCTATTCGGTGTCTTGCAAGGCTATCTGATTTCCTATCTGAGTGTCCCTTCCTTTATCGTCACACTGGGTGGGCTGTTTGTGGCCAGAGGTGGCATCCTTCTTGTAACGCAAGGCAAGACCATCGCTGCTGATCAACCCTACTTCGAGGAGATTGGGCAGGGGAGGTTGGATGCCACTTTAGGATGGATCCTCGCTGCAATCGTCATTGCATTCCTGTTTTTCAACATGTTCCGCGGCCGGCGGAGAAAGCAAAAGCATGGTTTCGAGCTGCCAAGCATCTATCTTGATCTGGCAACCACCACTTTCTTCTCTTTGCTGGCTGTCGGCTATGTGTTCATTGAGAATATGGATAAGGACTTGACCAGAGAAGGCATCCAGAATCAGGGCATTCAGGTTCCGGTATTGCTGCTGGTTGTCATTGCGGCGATCATGATCTATGCATCAGACAACACCCGGTTTGGGCGTTATGCCTATGCCATTGGTGGTAACCGTGAGGCTGCCCGGCTCTCTGGCATCAACATCCGCAAGCAGATCTTTGGGGTCATGATATTGATGGGTTTTCTATCAAGCATAGCAGGTATTGTGCTGGCCTCCTATGTTGGTTATGGCACGATTGCCGCCGGTGAGGGTTATGAGCTCGATGCCATTGCTGCGGCTATTCTGGGTGGCACTTCTACATTAGGAGGTGAAGGTACCGTTTTTGGAGCGATTATTGGTGCCCTCATCATGACCAGCCTGGTTACCGGTCTCCAGATGATGAATGTGGAGTCATCCTATCAATATCTTGTGCGGGGTCTGGTATTGGTTCTGGCCGTTTATGTTGATGTAACCATCAAGAAGAACCGGTAGATAGTTGCCTGGGGATTGAAAACAGCCTGCCGCAAAAAGGTCGTCCTGTACGGCCTTTTATCATGTATCTGTTGGGAGCAGATCACAGAATCTTGCTCCCAAAATCTTCCTACAAAGCTGTAGAGGCGATCCGGCAAACGAGTCTAAACTCGTTGGTAAACGCTTCTAATCCCGTTTGCGATCTCTTCTAATCTTGTTGGCAAACTCCTCTAATCTTGTTTTCGAGCCTCTCTAGAGAAGCCTGCATTCCTTTCAGACAGCGTTAGCTTTTATTACAGATGGAAGCCCTGCTGCCATATTGTATGCCGCCCGCACTGCCGGATCGCAGAAACCGGCTATAATGGTAGGGGCGATGGTCTTCAGGTCCGATTCTTCATTACCGTGCTTCTGAGCGCCGGCGGCAGGGTGTGCATCGCAGGTGCTCAACGACACGAAAAGGACATTTTTCATGGATAACGATTCCTACAAACAGCTTGCTGATCGACTGAATGCCTTGCCTAACGGCTTCCCGCCCACCGAGGACGGCATCGAGTTGGAACTGCTGGCTTATCTATTCTCGCCCGAGGAGGCTGAGTGCGCTTCGCGGCTGCGTATAACGCCGGAGACGCCCGCACAAATCGCTGCACGTACAGGCGGCGATGCGCGGGCGATGCGCTCGCTGTTCAAAAGTATGGCCAAAAGAGGGCTCATCAGGGTCCACAAGACTGAGGACGGGCTCGGATATGCCCTGATGCCGTTCATTGTCGGCTTCTACGAGGCGCAGAACAGCCGCCTGGATGCCGGGCTGGCACGCCTGGTTGAGGCATACTTCCAGCGGGCATTCAAAAACATGCTGGCGGTCGAGCCGGCGTTCCACCGCGTGCTGCCGGTTGGTGAGACCATCCCCGCCGATATCGAGGTGCAGCCCTTCGAGAGCGCTGTAGCTATCATCGA
>JAFGMS010000058.1 GCA_016927375.1 Anaerolineae bacterium | reverse complement strand
CTAAGAGCCTGCAATCAGGATTATGGATGAGCAAGTTAATAAATTCTCATTCCTTAAGGAGCTTTCCGGATTTCATCTGCCTGCAGCAGTGTGAGGATACCCGATTGAGCAATAAATCCTCTATGCCGTTACGGATTCTCTTTCTCGAGGACAATCCATCCGATGTCATCCTCATGCTGCGCAGCTTGCGCAGCAGCGGTTTTACCCCCGATTGGAAGGTTGTTCAAACCGGGCAGGAATATGAGGCACAGCTTGGCTCAGACTTTGATGTCATTCTGGCTGACTATACTCTTCCTGATTTCGACGGTTTGATGGCGTTGAAGATCCTCCAGGAACGCGACCTGGACATTCCGTTTATAGTCGTCACTGGCAATGTCGGCGAAGAGGTGGCTGCTGAGTGTATCAAGCAAGGCGCGGCCGACTATTTGCTCAAAGATCGGTTGGACAGGCTTGGCGATGCGGTTAAGCGAGCCTGTCAAGACAAGAAGCTGCGTGATGAGAAAAGTGCCATTCTATCGGCATTACGTGAGAGCGAAGAAAAGTATCGTCATTTGTTCGAGATGGAATCCGATGCGCTTTTCTTAATCAATAACCAGACCGGACAGATACTTGAGGCTAATGCCGCGGCATCGGAGCTTTATGGCTACAGTCGGGATGAGCTGCTCCAGAAAAAGAACACCGATCTTTCCGCTGAGCCCGAAGAGACACGCAAGACTGTAGACACGCATACCACACGCGTTCCTGTCCGATATCACCGCAAGAAGGACGGGACGGTTTTTCCGGCGGAAATCACAGGCCGCTTCCTGACCTGGTGGGGCAATGAAGTTCACATTGCAGCTGTTCGAGATATTACCGAGCGCGTCAAGGCAGAAGAGGCATTACGTCGTGAACATGCCCTGTTTGATCGCATCGCTACAACCAGCCCCGTCGGTATTACGATGGTAGATTGTGAAGGGCAAATCATCTTCGCCAACGAACAGGCCGAAAAGGTGCTGGGATTGTCTCGCTGCGAGATCACACGACGCTCTTATAATGCATCTGATTGGCACATTACAAACTATGACGGCAGTCCCTTTCCGGAAGAAAAGCTGCCACTCGCGCAGGTGATAGACACCGCCCAGCCTGTGTACGATATACGGCACGCCATCCAGTGGCCTGATGGACAATCTGCATTACTGTCAATCAATGCCGCCCCGCTGACAGACGACAGCGGCAACGTGACAGGGATGGTAGCTACCATCGAGGATATCACACAGCGCATAGCAGCAGAGAAAGCACTCCACAGAGCTAACCGTAGTTATAGAATGATCAGCGATTGTAGCCAGACACTCATTCGTGTGACTGATGAACAAGAGCTGCTTCAGGAGATTTGTCGCATCATCATTGACGTGGGTGGCTTTAAAATGGCGTGGGTTGGGCTTGCCCAGATGGATGAAGCCAAAACAGTACGGCCGGCAGCCTGGGCCGGCGACGTAGAAGGATACTTAGACACCGCCAAAATTACCTGGGATGATAGTGAGCTGGGCCGGGGTCCGGCAGGAACAGCGATTCGGACAGGCACGCCTTATGTGGCGCATGATATTATGATTCACGCTGATTATGGTCCTTGGCGTGAAGAGGCGGTACGACGTGGTTATGCTTCGTCCATTTCATTACCCCTGCTGGCTGAAGGACAGGCTTTTGGGGCACTCAACATCTACGCCGCCGAGCGAGACACTTTTGATGCAGAAGAGACCCTGCTGTTGATGGGGCTGGCCGACGATCTGGCTTATGGCATCAGAACATTACAGGATCGGGCTGAGCAAAGTAAGGCAGAGTCAGCTTTGCGAGAGAGCGAGGAAAGGTATCGAAACCTTTTCGATCACTCTCTTAGTGGGATTGCCTTACATGAAGTTGTCACTAACAAACAAGGTGAGCCCATTGATTACGTGTTTCTGGAAGTCAACCCGGCTTTTGAGAAGCTGACAGGTCTTGTTCCCGACCAGATCGTTGGGAAACGGGTCACTGAGGTTCTCCCCGGTATCGAGCAAGACTCTTTTATCAGCATCTATGGTCAGGTGGCCTCGACCGGGGTGCCTACCCATTTTGAGGAGCATGCTTCGCCTTTGGGCCGTTATTACGAGGTCACTGCCTTTGCGCCATTCAAAGGACAATTTGCCACGATTTTTACCGATGTTACAGAGCGTAAACAGGCTGAAATTGCCAGCAAAAAGCATTTAGAAATTATCCGTTTATTACACGAAGCAGGACAACAGCTCACCAGCACCCTCAATCCGGAGGCGGTCTATCATACGATCCGTGAGGTTGTCTCGAGGGTGATGGACTGTGATTGCGTGTTCATCTCAACTTACAACAACCAGGATAAAACGATCTTCTGTGTGTATGCATGGTACAAAGATCAGCTTCTTGACAGCAGCCGGTTTTCTCCTGTTCCGCTGGATATGGAAGGTCATGGTATTCCCAATGATGTGATCCGGACAGGAAAGCCGGATATCATTCATAATCTTCAGGAGCGAGGCAAAGAAGCCGGTACGTGCCACCTCATCAAACAAGGAAGAACTGCCAGGTATCCTGACCAGGACAGTGTGGATGAAGAGGTGATGAACTCGGCGTTGATAGTACCGCTCAGGATTGATGATCAGGTGGTGGGGGCGATTCAGGTATTGAGCCGCCGACCTGATGCCTACAGTGAGGATGATCTGCATTTTTTGGAAGCCCTTGCCGCCCAGTCTGCTGTAGCCAGGAAGAACGCTCTTCTTTACCAACACGCCCAGGTAGAGATCGCTGAACGCCAGCGGGCCGAGGCCGCGGAGCGTGAGCAACGCACCCTGGCCGAAGCACTCCGCGACACTATCACCGCCCTAAGCAACACAAGCGATACCACGATGGTGATGACTCGCATTTTGGAGAATGTTGGGCGGGTCGTGCCGCATGATGCAGCCAACCTGATGCTGGTTGAAGGACAGTCCGTGGTGGTCGACTACCTCAGCAAATACCCTCCCCATCTTGAAGAGATACTCAAGGAACATTCACGCCCACTGACGGATTTTCCCATTTTTGAGAAGATGGTTGACACCGGCGAACCCATCCTCGTCCCCATCACCACACAGGAACCTACCTATACCCAAATACTCGATGGGTGGGAGAACTCCTACGTTGGAGCTCCTATTCGCGTGTATGGTGTGACGATTGGATTCTTGAACTTGCATAGTACTTCTGTAGAATTTTTTACGCCTACTCATGCAGAACGGCTGCAAGCCTTTGCTGACCAGGTAGCTTTGGCTCTTGAGAATGCACAACTGTATGAGACTCTACGACACCATGCAGATGAGCTCAAAGTGCGTATCGAGCAGCGCACAGCAGAGTTGAGGAACGCTAAAGAGCATGTCGAGGCCATTCTAAACAACAGCAGCGATGCCATCCTGGTTCTTTCCAAGAACGGTCGTATCAAGCAGGCTAACCCGGCATTCGGCGATTTGTTTGGTCACGGAGGCGATAGGATCTATGATAAGCCCCTGACAAGTTACGTCGATCGGGTCTATGTGGATCGGTTGAATAAGGCCCTACAATCAGTTACCAAGCGTCATCGAGCTAAACGTATCGAGTTTGTTGCCAGCCGCCAGGATAATGGCAGCACGTTTGATGCCGAATTGACACTCTCCCCTATCACTTCGGGCGATCAGGCCTCCGACATCGTCTGCACCTTACGCGACGTGACACAACGAAAAAAAGTCGAAGAGGAGCTCCGCAAAGCACTGGAGCAAGAGAGGGAGCTGGGAGAGCTGAAATCCCGCTTTGTTTCGGTTGCCTCACACGAGTTCCGCACGCCGCTGACCACCATCCTCTCATCGGCATCGTGGTTGGAAGTGGCCGGCGACCAGATGGAAACGGCCAAACGCCTTGAACACCTGCGGAAGATACAGACGGCTGCAAAGAACATGAACCAATTGATCGAGGATGTTCTCACATTCAGCAAGGCAGAAGCCAAGCATCTGACTTTTACTCCTTCTACCGTTGATTTGAAAGCCTTTGTACAAGGCATCATTGATGAGTTCAAACCGCTGGCCGGCGTGACTCACACACTGGTATTTAAGCACACAGAGCATTGCAATTGGGTTATGATGGACGAAAGACTGTTCAGGTTGATCATTTCTAATTTGCTATCTAATGCCATCAAGTATTCTCCTGATGGAGGCACTGTCCAGATCGACCTGGCTTGCCAAAAAGGGCAGATCGTTCTAAAAGTAACGGATGAAGGCCTCGGCATTCCCGAAAAAGATCGTCCCTACATCTATGATGCTTTCCACCGGGCCACCAATGTAAGCGTCATTTCCGGGACAGGCCTTGGGCTATCAATCGCAAGAGAGGCAGTAGCGGTCTGTGAAGGAACAATTACCTTCGACACGCAGCTTGGCACCGGCACGACATTTACGGTTACCCTTCCGGTACAGCCAATGAGGAAACGCCCATGACAACCGTGCTTGTAATTGAGGACGAGACTCCTATTTTAGAAAACATCATCGAAATCCTTCAATTCCACCGCTTTGATGTCATTGGGGCAGAAGATGGTCTTGAAGGTATTGAGCTGGCCAAACAGCATCTTCCCGATCTTGTCATCTGTGACATCATGATGCCTATACTGGATGGTTATGGCGTTCTGCTTCAGATGAGCACCGATCCACTGACTGCCTCTATTCCCTTTATTTTTCTGACGGCCAAGATCGACCGGTCTGACATGCGCAAAGGTATGGAGCTTGGCGCAGACGATTACATCACCAAGCCGTTTTCTGCCCAGGAGCTTTTAGCGGCAGTCAATACCCGCCTTGATAAGCAGGAAATGCTCTCTAACAAGCATCAACAGCAAATGGAGAACCTCAGGCATGGTATTGTCCATGCTATGCCTCATGAGTTCCGTACACCGCTCACCGGCATCATCGGCTATGCCTCAATCATTCATGAGGGTCTTGATACCCTCAACTCAGGCGAGCTGCGAACCATGGCCAAAAGGATTTTGGAGGCCGCCAACCGGCTGCACCGGCAGATCGAGAACTATCTATTGTATGCCCAGCTTGAGCTGGCTGAGGTCGAGCCAGGACAGGGTGATGTGGCCATGACAGGCGAGACAGCTTCCCCGGCTAAGATGACACAAGATCTCGCTCTTCAAAGGGCCAGTGACGATGCCCGTGAAGGGGACTTATCTCTTGATCTCATCAATGCGCCTGTCCGGATCACCGAGAGCAACTTTCAACATGTCGTGCGGGAATTGATAGACAACGCCTTCAAATTCTCGCCGGCCGGGACCCCTGTACAGATTAAAGGGGAGCCCAACGGAAGTATCTGGACGCTTTCCATTACCGATCATGGCCGGGGTATGACTGCCGGCCAGATCGCCAACGTAGGCGCCTATATGCAGTTCCAACGCAAACTGTATGAACAGCAAGGATCGGGCCTGGGGCTGGCGATTGCAGGCCGCCTGGCAGGGTTACATAGAGGCCATCTGGAGATCATCAGTACACCGGGCGAGTATACAACCGCACGCCTTAAACTTCCCATATCTAAAGCCTGAATCTCGCGATGAAAACATTCGACTGGAAACCATTCCTCGAAAAATGGAGCCGTGCCGTTCTCGAATCGCCGGAGGTGGAGCACTTCGACCTGCCACCCGAGATGATCCAATCCGGCTGGCTCGGCCTGCCCGGCGCGACCGATGAGCAAATCGCTGCCGCTGAAGCGCGTTTGGGCGTCAGGCTGCCGCCCTCATACCGCAGCTTCCTCCGGGTGACCAACGGCTGGCAGCACACCGGGCTGCGTGGTCGCCTTCTGCCTGTCGAGGCCCTCGACCGCTTCGACGTCCTTCACCCTGAGTGGCTCGATGCGTGGATGAGCGGTTTCACATCGTTTGGCGAGCAGCCCTATGAGTACAAACCGGAGTTTGATGAGGTCGATTACCGTCATCTGCCCAAGACGCTGGCTATCAGCGAGGCAGACGATCTGGAGATCCTGCTGCTCAACCCGGAGGTGGTGTCATCGGATGGCGAATGGGAAGCGTGGTCCTTCGTCGATGATGGCGCGGGCCGTTACGAGACGTTCTGGCATCTTCTGCAAAGTGAGTACGATGTGCTGAAGCAGGTCAGCCGGGCGCTTGCCCAACAGCTTCGCCCCTCCGATCCGCCTGACGCAGTGGTCACCAAACTACCAGGCCTGATCGCCGCGCTGGAAGAGAAACTGGCCACGGCTCGCTCTCTGGCTGCCAAAAATGATATGGGCATCGAAAAGGGAACGGTCGACGGGCTGGAGGTTGCCATCACACGCGTGCGCAAGCTGCAAGGCATCACCGATCCCAGCCGGCTGCGCAAAAATCTGGAAGCACTGGCGGCCAACCTCACGGCAGAGGCCGCTCAGATGGAAGCGCCGCTAAAAAATCTGGTCGGTGAGAGCATCGACCTCCTTTTGAAGCCGGTCCCGAATTTATTTGCCATGCTCTCCCGGCTAGGCCCAATGATGAAAGGCCTCCGCACAGCCGGCAAAGCGATGGGGCTGCGCAGCGGCGCCGACGTGATCCGCTGGTATCTGGGCAATCGTTAACGGCAACAGTGTGCATTCATGCTGGGGCAGTCTGGATATCAGCCTGTCAAATCCTCAATTTCCTTACTGCCTTCGATGCACTTCCAGGGCTTTGTCACTCAGGTTGAGCCTTAGGAATGCAACTTTCTAGGCTAGAAAATTCAGTCTCTAGGCTAGAAAGTTGGGTCTCAAGCCTAGAAACTCTCGATTTCCTTGCTGGTTCCAGAAACTTATAATAAGCCAACGAGATCATTCTACGGAGGAAAGGTGTGCTTTCCTACCGTCAATATGCCAAACAGGAGGAATGATGGCATCCCAGATCAAGGCTATTAGGGCCAATCGCCCACGGATCGAGCTTGGACCTACCGTTCACACGCCGCTGCTTATCGAGTACATGGCCGGTCGCTCCGGCCTGAATGCCGGTGAAGTCAAGCTGGCTGCCTACGAGCTGCACGATGCCCTGGTCTACTTTCTCAGCATGGGGCAGCCTGTTCAGATGGAAGGTGTTGGAACCTTCACGCCCGATGTACGCCTCGATGGGACATTACTCATCCAATTTCGCCCCTGCGTGGAGCTGAAGCACGCACTGAATGCCCCCGATGCCTTCACCGGTAATCTGCGCAACCGGCAGAACATCGGCAAGTCAAGCCGCGAGCTGGTCGATCAGTGGAACGAGGAACACCCCGAAGACCCAGTGGTTGATTGAGATGGGGGTGACGACCTTCGGTCGTGGGGGCGGTCAGGGTCATGAAGGTATCCCAGGCACGAACGCGCTGACGGACGCCGAGTTCGGCGGGATTGTTGTGGAGGGGAGTTCCGGATGATCGGGCACCAACAGCAGGTTGTCTTTCTTGGCTTGGGTACAGCAATTCCCGCTTTGGAAGTTTGCCGTTGGAATTACTGATGCAATCTTCTGTTTTTTTCTCTGCGCTCTCGGCGTTCTCTGCGGT
>JAFGMS010000480.1 GCA_016927375.1 Anaerolineae bacterium | reverse complement strand
CGTGTTTAGACTCGTTTCTGACCCTCCCTGGACCCGTTCGCGATCCTCGGAAGACCCTAAGGGTTTTCAAAACCCTTAGGGTCTGGGGCAGTCCCAACTTTTCCACGTTGAGCCGATATTGGTCAAGTCCCGTGATGACTTGACCCCTAAAGAGGAGGCCAAGTTGCAGGCTGTTCTGGCTACCTCTCCTGAGTTGCGTACCATGTACCTGCTCAAGGAAGAATTCCGCCTCATTTGTGACAAAGCTTGTGACCGCCAGCAAGCTGCTCGCTTCCTGCTGGCTTGGATATACAAAGTCCGCGCTTCCGGCAATGCCCGTTTGCTCAAGTTCGTCGCCACCTTGCGTAACTGGTGGGACGAGTTCCTTAACTATTTCATTGCCCGCGTCACTCAGGCCTTTGTTGAAGGCATCAATAATGCTACCCGTTTCGTCATCCATCGCGCTTTTGGCTTCCGCAACTTCGACAACTTCCGCTTTCAAATCTTGGCTCAATATGGAGGTGGCTGATGCTTCTTTCCCCAATTTTCCGCGTAGAGCCAGAATATCATCAACAACGAGAACTACGATCTCGGGAAGAGCTTTTCTTCATAGGGGCCCAGAAGACCCTGCACGCCCCGGATAATCAGGAGCTCAGAGATCTCTCCCATGGTATCGGCTGAGTGGCCGCCATCATCTTCCAACCACTGTGTAATCAACGCCAATAGGGCACCGCCAACATACTTGGATACAAAGTCCACACTGAGGGAAAACGTGCTTTCCGGCACCCCCAGCTGTTCCAGCCTTCTCTGGATCCTGAGAGCAGATTGCGCAGCGATGTAATCACGGATGCGTGTCTTGACTGTCTTGTTCCCCTGCCCACCTGTGATGACACGATAGAGATCTTTGTTTTCCCGGACATGTTGGAAAACCGCCTTGAACTCCTGATGAACGGTCTTACCTACATCTTCTTCCTGCAAAGCCCCCAGCGTCCCGACAAGGTCATCAAACATGTCCTCGAGAGTATTGAGGAGCAGATCTTCTTTGTTACGATAATGCAGATAGAGCGTGGCAGCTCTTAAATTGGCCCGCTCGGCAATATCTTGAACTCTGACGGCGTCGTAACCCTTTTCCAGGATCAGTTCAATGAGAGCCTGGCTCAGTGCCTTGCGGGTGCGCTGCACCCTGCGATCAAGTCTTGCTGTCATTTATTGATATCCAAAGCCAAAACGAACGATGGGAAAGACACCTATTGACATTCTTGCCAATCTTGGTACACTAGATAATTGAAAGTTTATACGGAAACGAAATGAATGTCAATAAACATTATCTAGCGGCACTCAAACCACGCTGGCGCAAAGTACTGCGTGACCTGTGGGAACACAAGGCTCGTACCGTCCTGGTCGTATTGGCCGTCTCGGTGGGTGTCTTTGCGTTTGGCATACTGGCAACCTCCCGGGTGGTCCTCGATCACAACCTTTCGACAGAGTATCTGGCAATCCATCCTGCCAGCGCATCATTGGTGCTTCGTTCTTTTGATGATGATCTGATCGATGTGGTACGCCGGCTGCCTGAGATCGAGGAGGCTGAAGGGCGCAGGACCTTCCGGACGCGGCTGCAAAGGTCGTCTGGGGAATGGATCGAGTTCAATCTCACAGCCATCGCCGATTACGAAGATATGCGTGTCAACCAGATCTGGCACCAAAGCGGCTCGTGGCCGCCTGGTCGCCACGAAGTGCTGTTGGAACGCTCGGTTGCCAGCTACTTCAACATTCATGAGGGCGATGAGATCCTCATCGAGACATCAGATGACAAGCAGTACACCCTCAAGGTGGCCGGGCTGGCACACGACTTGACCCAAGTCCCATCTCACCTGATACCGAATGCCACGGGCTTCGTCAGCTTCGCGACGCTGGAATGGATGGGAGGCACCCGCACCTACAACCAACTTGATATCATCGTTGCAGGCGACCAGAGGAACAAAGCACATATCCAGGCTGTTGCCTCAGACTTGAAGAAGCGCTTGGAAAACGACGGCTATATCGTCTTCCATCTGGATGTACCGGAACCGCTCCAGCATCCGATGGCAAGCATGCTGGCAGCAGTCAACTATTTGCTGATGGTGCTCAGCGCCATCTCTTACGCATTGAGCGGTTTTTTGATCTACAACACCATGGCCTCTATCATGGCCCAACAGCGCAAGCAGATCGGCATTATGAAGGCAGTCGGCGGGCGGCAGCGCCAGATCATCGAGGTATATCTGGGGCTAGTCTTTGTCTTTGGCGTCCTGGCCTTATTGGTCGCTTTGCCCATTGGCGTGTATGGCGCAAAACTGTTCTGCCATTACATCGCCAACCTGATCAACTTCGACCTTCACTACTTCCAGGTACCCAGGTGGGTCTTTGCCATGCAGACGTTAATGGCCCTGATCGCGCCTGTGCTGGCAGCGCTCTACCCGATTATCCACAGCGCGCGCATCACCGTACACGCGGCCATCACGGACCACGGTATTGCGTTGGAACGCCTGCGCCAGGACGATTTGACCGGCCGCCTGGTTGAGCGTGTGCGCGGCCTGCCCCGCCCGGTGCTGCTCTCTTTGCGCAACACGTTCCGGCGGCAGATGCGTCTGATGCTGACACTCGTGCCGCTGGCCATCGCGGGTGCGACATTCATTGCTGTGTTTGGGGTACGAGCTTCACTCCAGGCCAAAATCGACGAGACGGTAAGTCTCTACAATCTGCACCTTCAAATTATCTTCGACCGTCCTTACCGGTCAACCTATGTCAGCCGCGAAGCGATGAGCGTGCCAGGCGTCATCGAGAGTGAAGCCTGGGCTACTTCTGCTGCCACCATTGTTTTACAGGATGGCACTATCGGACCGGCCATAACCCTCCTTGCCCCACCGGTCGATACGGACTATATCCGGGCAGCGATCAAGGAAGGGCGCTGGCTGGAACCCGGCGACAAGAATGTGCTGGTTGTTGGCGAGGACCTGCTGAATGAGCTGCCCGGCTACCATGTCGGGGATGATATCGTTCTCGAGATAGGCGGCCAACGGCGGGTCTGGCAGATCGTGGGCAAGACCGGACGGACCAGCTCAGCGGGCACCGGGCCGGGCACCGGGACGCCCATCTCGTTCGTCAACTATGACTACCTGGCCCGGATTCAAGGCACCCAAGGATATGCCACGCTGCTGGCCGCCAGAGCAGATCGATTGGATACAGCCGGGCAGGAACAAATTGCACGGGCGCTTGAGGAGCATTTCAAATCTCTCGGGTTGGTCACAGGCCGTGTTCGCACCATCAACCTGGTAGTCAAAGACATGACCGTGCGTATGTACGTCTTGATCGGTTTGATGCTGCTGATGGCTGCTCTGCTGGCGGTCGTTGGTGCTTTGGGACTGACCGGAACCATGAGCCTGAACATACTGGAGCGTACCCGCGAGATCGGCATCATGCGGGCTATCGGCGCGACCAATCGATCCATCCGGCAAATCGTCATCATTGAGGGCAATGTGATCGTCTTGCTGAGCTGGGCAGTCGGAACTGTCCTTTCGATCCCCTTCACCAAGTTCCTGTCGGATGCAGTCGGGCTGACCTTCCTAAACGAATACCTTCCCTTCGCCTTCCCAGTCGAGGGGGTTGCAATCTGGTTGGGGCTGTCGCTTGTGATTGCCACGCTGGCCAGCATACTGCCCGCGCAGCGCGCATCACAGATCAGCGTACGTGAGGCTTTGGCCTACGAGTGATAAGAGATAAGCAACGAATAACGAGCAATGAACAACGAGGCATGGGATTACAATCGTTAACAATCAGCCACCAGTATAGGCTATCAACCATAAGAAACTGGTACAATGTCACAAATAATCATAGAGGAATCAGACAGAATTATCAGGGGCGGTAATGGAACTTACCGGCACGGCAACCGGCACCTGATTGAACTGCGGGACCTGACAAAAAACTACAAGACGCCTGCCGGGGATTTCACGGCCTTGAAGGATGTTAACCTGGGGATCGATCAGGGGGAGTTCATAGCCGTCATCGGCAAATCGGGTAGTGGAAAATCGACCCTGGTCAACATGATCACGGGGATCGACCGCCCGACTATCGGGGAAATCTATATCGGCGATGCAGCCCTACATACGCTCAACGAAGAGCGTACGGCGCAGTGGCGTGGCCGTAATGTTGGCATCGTCTTTCAGTTCTTTCAATTGATGCCAACTCTGACGATCCTCGAGAACCTGCTGCTGCCGATGGACTTCTGCAACATGTATGCTCCGCGTGAGCGGGTTGAGCGGGCGATGCGTCTGCTGGAGGTTGTCGAGATTGCCGAACACGCACACAAGCTACCGGCGGCGCTCTCTGGTGGCCAGCAGCAGCGCGCAGCTATTGCCAGGGCGCTGGCCAACGATCCGCCAATCGTGGTGGCCGATGAGCCGACCGGAAACCTCGATTCGCGCACAGCCGAGGCTGTATTTAAACTATTCGAAGACTTGATCACGCAGGGCAAGACCTTGCTCATGGTAACCCACGATAGGGATCAGGCCCAACGTATTCACCGGACGGTGATCATCTCTGATGGAGAAATCGTGCCTGATGATTAGGCTCGGGAAACCATCAGTGATTGATCGCCAAACCGTCGCTGACAGACCGGCAACGATTACTATTATTGGAAACAGCTTACGTGTACAGGAGTTAGGTATGAGACAACACTATGTGCTATTGATAACAGGGCTGACGGCTCTTATGCTGATCAGCTGTGGCGGGCAAATCTCTTCATCCGATGTCACCACAGAGCCGGTTAATATCCCGTCCCTTTCTATCGAAGCAACAGGCATCGTGGTACCGGAGACGTGGACCACTATCAGCTTCTCGACCGGAGGCAGGATCGTCGAGGTGACTGTCAGCGATGGCGAGAAGGTTCTGAGGAACCTCGCCCTAGCCCGCTTAGATAACCAGGATGCCAAGCGAGCTGTTGATTTAGCACAGGTCCAGGTATCAGAAGCCGAGGTCAACGTCAGGCTGGCGGAAAACGAACTCGAAAGAGTTGTGACCTGGAGCCCTGACGCGAATCGGGTAGCAGCTGCCGAGGCTTCACTGGCCAATGCTGAGGCGGCTCTTGAACAGGCACAGTCCAACTATGACAAGGTCGCTTGGCTGCCCGGCGCCAGCGCATCGCCCCAGTCACTGCAACTGGAACAGACCACCAACAGCTACGATGTAGCCAAGTCGAACCTGGATTACCTGTATTCCAACAGGCCGGATGTCAAGAAGGCTGCCGATCACCTGGAGCTGAGCAACCTGACCCTGAAAGAAGCGCAGCTCAATCTGGAGATCGCTCAGGCGGCATTTGAAAAGACGGTTCTGCAAGCGCCATTCACAGGGACAATCGGCGAGGTGTTCGTTCGCGAAGATCAGGTTATTACAGCCGGCACCCCCATCATGACAATTGCCGATCTGTCCACCCTGTGCATCGAGACAACCGACCTGAACGAGAACGATGTCATCAACATCGAAATCGGCGACAAAGTCGCCGTGACCTTCGAGGCCCTGCCCAATGTTGAAGTAGAAGGTACCGTGACCGAGATCGGCGTCAAGGCCGAAGAGGGGGTGGGTGTCAACTACACGGTCACAGTTGATCTTTCCGAGATGCCGGAGGCAATCCGGTGGGGAATGACGGCTTACGTGAATTTTTCAATCAAGTAAACTCTATCGACGACTGTAGTTTTGCCTTTTCTGGATGTACCATAGATTCACAGCAGAGAAAATTAAAAAACTCTGCGACCTTGGCGTTCTCTGCTGTAAGAAATAGCCCGATCTCGAAAAAGGCGAAAGTCCAGTTGACGATTAAGAGGCAAAAAGAGACTTCCGAATTCGAGACTCACGTCTTTAAGGCTTCGGAAGTCTCAAACAACTGCTACCCTGGTATGGCTTCACCTTCGATGATGTTATCTGTTTCCTGATTTTCAAGCTCCGGCGTAACCGGATAGAAGGTCAGGCTGTTGCCGTCCTGGCTCACGTCGACCACGATGTGATCGCCCTCCTGCACTGCGCCGTCGAGCATGGCCAGCGCCAGCCCATCGACCAGCTCGTGCTGGAGGGCCCGCTTGAGCGGGCGCGCCCCGTAGACCGGGTCGTAGCCGGCCTCGGCCAGGTGGTCGTGCGCCGGGTCGGTGAGGGTGATCGACAGGCGTCGTTCGGCCAGCAACTGCTCCAGGCGCCGCCACTGAATATCGACAATGTGCTTGATATCCTCCTTCGACAGGTTGTGGAAGAGGATGATCTCGTCCAGCCGGTTGAGGAACTCGGGCCGGAAGTGCTGGTCGAGCGCCGCCATGACGCTGGATCGGGCCGATTCGGCGCCCTGCTCCTTGATGGCCTGGCTGCCGATGTTGCTGGTCATGACGATCACCGCGTTCTTGAAATCGACCGTCCGCCCGTGCCCGTCGGTCAGCCGCCCCTCATCGAGCACCTGGAGCAGCGTGTTGAACACCTCGACGTGCGCCTTCTCGATCTCATCGAACAATACCACCGCGTAGGGGCGCCTGCGCACGGCCTCGGTCAGCTGGCCGCCCTCGTCGTAGCCGACGTAGCCGGGCGGCGCGCCGATCAGGCGGCTGACGGTATGGCGCTCCTGGTATTCACTCATGTCGATGCGGATCATGGCGTCTTCGTCATCGAAGAGGAACTCGGCCAGCGCGCGGGCCAGCTCGGTCTTGCCGACGCCGGTCGGGCCCAGGAACAGGAACGATCCGACCGGCCGGTTGGGGTCTTGCAGACCCGTCCGGGCGCGGCGCACCGCGTTGCTGACGGCCTTGACCGCCTCATCCTGCCCGACGACGCGGGTGTGCAGCCGGTCTTCCATGAAGCGCAGCTTCTCCATCTCGCCTTCCAGCAGCCGTGAGACCGGGATGCCCGTCCAGCTGCCGACCACCGCGGCGATCTCATCGGCGTCGACCTCCTCTTTGAGCATCGAGCCCTGCGATTGGATGTCGGTCAGGTGGGCTTCCTGGCGGGCCATCTGTTCTTCAAGCTCGCGCAGCGTCCCGTAGCGCAGCCGGGCGGCCCGTTCCAGGTCGGCACGCCGCTCGGCCTGCTCGATCTCGATGCGGGTGTCCTCGATCTGCTGCTTGGTCCGACGCAGATCGCCGATAGCATCCTTTTCCCGCTGCCAGCGGGCGCGCAGCCCATCGGCCTGCTCGCGCAGCTCGGCGATCTCCCGCTCGTTGCTCTTCAGCCGCTCCTTGCTGGCCTTGTCACGCTCCTTCTTGAGCGCCTCTCGCTCGATCTCCAATTGCATGATGGCCCGGTCGACCAGGTCCATCTCAACCGGCGTGCTGTCGATCTCCATGCGCAGCCGGGCGGCCGCCTCGTCGATCAGGTCGATGGCCTTGTCCGGCAGCTGGCGGTCGGTGATATAGCGCGCCGATAGCGTCGCAGCAGCGATCACCGCCGCATCCTGGATGCGCACGCCGTGATGTACCTCGTAACGCTCCTTGAGGCCGCGCAGGATGCTGATGGTCTCTTCGATGCTTGGCTCATCGACGAACACCGGCTGGAAGCGTCGCTCCAGCGCCGCGTCCGATTCGACGTGTTGGCGATACTCGTCCAGCGTTGTGGCGCCGATGGTGTGCAGCTCGCCGCGCGCCAGCATCGGCTTGAGCATGTTGCCCGCGTCCATGGCGCCCTCGGCCTTGCCCGCGCCGACAACGGTGTGCAGCTCGTCGATGAACAGGATGACATCGCCCGATTCGCTCACTTCCTTGAGCACGGCCTTGAGGCGCTCCTCGAACTCGCCACGGTACTTGGCCCCGGCGATGAGCGAGCCCATGTCCAGCGCAACGATGCGCTTACTCTTGAGGCTCTCGGGCACGTCGCCGCGCACGATGCGCTGAGCCAGCCCTTCGGCGATGGCCGTCTTGCCGACCCCCGCCTCGCCGATCAGCACCGGGTTGTTCTTGGTGCGGCGGCTGAGCACCTGCACCACGCGCCGGATCTCAGCGTCGCGCCCGACGACCGGGTCGAGCTTGCCCTGGCGGGCCAGCGCGGTCAGGTCGCGCCCGTACTTCTCCAGCGGCTGGTAGGTGGTCTCCGGGTTCTGGTTGGTCACCCGCTGCGTGCCGCGGATGGCGCGCAGGGCTTGCAGGATGGCATCGTGGCTGATGCCGCTCTGCGCCAGCAGGTCACTCATCGAGCGCTCCCGTGCCAGCGCCAGCAAGATGTGCTCGGTCGAGACGTACTCGTCACGCATCTGGCCGGCTTCGTGCTCGGCGTTGGTCAATACGTCATTGGCAGCCCGGCTCAGCCCCACCTGCACGCTGCTGCCCTGGATGGTCGGGCGTGCATCGAGCGTTTGTCTCAGCCCGGCGATGAGCGCGGCCGGACGCGCGCCGATCTGCGCCACCACCTCCGGCGCCACCCCATCGGGTTGGTTGAGCAGCGCCAGCAGCAGATGCTCCGGCGTGATCTCGGCATGGTGATACTCACCGGCCAGGCCCTGCGCGTCGAGCACCACCTGCTGCGCCTTCTGTGTAAATCGATTCAAGTCCATTGTTCACTCACTCCATTATCAACGTTTTGTCTGTTACCATGGTAACCGCCCAACATTAGAAACACATCGAAGCCTTATATGCAGATTGTAAGAAATGCGGATTGGACTTAACTGGACACGGTCTCATGGCTTCGTTGTTGCTGGTCAAGTCTGTAAGGAAGGCAATCAGAAAGTGCCGGAGGATGGTCGGGCGCCAACGTTGGAATGCCCTTGGCGGCTCTCATAGCAAAACAAAAAAGCCGGCGGTCGATGTTTTGACCGCCGGCTCAGCAAATATGTCGTTAGAATTCTCAGACGAGGAAGTCTCGCAGCCTATGAGCAAACTGAGGCTGCCGCAACTGGCGCAGCGCCTGCCGCTCGATCTGCCGGATGCGCTCGCGAGAAAGGCCCAATGCCTGGCCGACCTGCTCCAGTGTCTGGGGCGAATCGCCCTCCAGGCCAAACCGCAACCGCAAGATCTGTGCCTCGCGCGGTAAGAGCTCCTTCAAGATGCGCTCCAGGATCTCATTTAGCATGATGGTGTGCATGGTTTCATCAGGGCTAACCGACTGATCATCCTCGATCAAATCACCAAACTCGCTGTCATCGCCAATCGGTGTTTCGAGCGCAATAGTCTGAGGATTGGCTTCCAGGGTCTCGCGAATTTCTTCTGGAGCTAAATCAAGACGCTCACTGAGTTCCTCATCAGACGGCTCTCGCCCGAGCTCCTGCCCCATAATCTGGTTGACGGCTGTGATACGACGCAGCTGATCGGAAAGGTGCAGCGGCAGCCGGATGGTGCGTGACTTCTGAGAGAGCGCGCGGGTAATGGCTTGGCGGATCCACCAACTGGCATAAGTGCTGAAACGGTTCCCCATCTGGTAATCGAACTTGTCGACAGCAATCATCAGGCCAACATTACCCTCCTGGATCAGGTCAGACATGGGCAGCCCTTGATTGCGATAGCGCTTGGCGATGCTTACAACCAGGCGAGTATTGGCTCGGCTCAAGTGCTCGCGGGCTGCCTGACCATCTCTGACCGCTTCTCCCAGTGTCGCCGTCTCCTCACGAGAGAGATGTTTTTCCTCATCCAGTAATCTCTGGGCCTCAGTGCCTCGCTCGATGCGTTTGGCAAGCATAACTTCTTGCTCAGACGTCAGGAGCGGCTCGCTTGCCATCTGACGGAAATACAGGCTGACAGTATCATCAGCCGGAATATGATCGATGTTCTCGGGAACAATCTTCTCCTCCTGGAACCACAAATCTTCTTCATCGATTTCCAGAATGGGTATTCCCATTTCTTTAGTCTTTATCATTATTTGCTATCCTTACGCTTGTGTTTTTAGAGCCACATTAGCTCATTGTTTTTTTGTGCCAAATAAGCCCTCCACAAAGATCACGCAAAGTTCACACGTCAGCGCAATCTTGGGCAACTCATTTCAATATTTATGACGAGAATAAACTAAATTATCTTACTTTTCTATAAGAATTGCATCAGATTGAGGCAAAAATACCCCAAATGGGTAAGGCTAAGGGAAGATGCGACGTGCGAGGCGCTCGATGAGGTAGAACAACAGAGGTAGCACCGCCATCCCGATCACGACCGTTGCGAAAAGGTATACATAGCGAGGATCTTCATTAGAGAGACTTGCGACCTGAGCCAGCGCGGGGATCAATGCTGCCCACCATGCCTGGATCTGGTTTCCAATTCCAACCATCCAGGCCGGCAGACTGATGCTGGAAGCAATACTTTGTAGCAGTTGCGAAAACAACGTAATACCCTGCTGCTCCAGCAGATAAACACCCAATATAATAAATGCCAGCCCTCCAATCACCCGGAATAGTGAAGGCCGGAGGCGCTTTTGTTGAATCCGGATTGGTGCTTTTGTATCTTGAGCAGGCGATGCAGCAGAAGGTGTTTGCGCAGCCCGCTCTTCAATCTGCTGTTCCTGAATATAGGCACGTACAATTGGGTCCCAGGTGATGCGTCGTTCATGCGCAGTATGGTAGCGCAGCATGGCAGCCTGGTGAGCGCCACAATGGGGGCAAATGGCGGTGTAGACGGGGTGTTCGCAGCGCAGGCATCGACTGGCAAGCCCTGCGCCACAAGAGACACAGAAATTGGTCGTGACGGCATTTTCTGCTCCACAGGCTGGACATTCCCAGCCAAGCGGCAGGAGATTGTTCATGGCCCGATCAGGATAGCCGAGCATCCGACAGTGAGGGCATCGCAGGCGTGGCTGCCAACGCCACATGCTAAATCCACCTCCACAGTGGGCACAGATTAATACAGGAGGAGTCTCGGTCTCCTGTCGTTTTATTTCCACCTGCTGCTCGCTGCTAGACGCCATACCCTGGGCATTTCCCCTTCCCAATATAAAATACGACCGAAACCGGCTTTGGTTGCTGGCACGCAATGATTAAGCAAGCCAGAGTGGCAAGATGCAAATCTGCAAGTGGGTGAATATGCAAATGCTCGGAACGCATAACTAAACTCACGGAGAAATCAGTTAATACTCGCATATTCCAAAGACAAAGTACCCTGCGTTTTGCGAAAAGGTTATGCGAAGTTGAGTTGGCGGCCCCATTAATCACCATCAGCCAATATGCCGGCACTAACAGAACAATTCGCTCAGGGAATCACTGTTCTGGTTGAGCCATTCATGCATCGAGGCAACCATCTTGATCTCATGCCGGTAGTTTGTATCGTACTTCTCGTTAACCGTTAATGCCTCGCCGAGATGGAGTGCTCGCATCAGCCAGGGAAGCAGCTTGACCTCACTGCCCGTCAGCGTGATTGTCTCGCAGTAAGTACTGGCAAAACTCTGCACGCGTGGCCAGGATAGTAATGGGCCAATCTGTCCCGGCAGGCTAGAGTCGGCACGGCACCCAACAAATTTTAACAGGGCGCTGGCAACATCAAATATGCGTACGAACTCCTCGCTATGCGTCCAGTTAACCAGCGCAGCGACTTTATCAGAGGGTGCAAAGAGCACATTTCCCGGCTCTACTGCGCCATGCACTATCAGTCGGACCAGCTCTGTCTCGTGCCGGAAACGACGTGCCTGCTCTTTTATCTCTCTGACAATGGTCTGGACAAGACGTCGCTCATCGCTGTGAATGCGGCGGTGTTTGGACAGCCATCCCAGTGGTTTGGTGATACGGCTTCTCAGGTCAAGATAACCTACTACCCGCTTCTTGGTATTGGTAGGCAAAGAGGGGGTATATCCCTTGATGAGGGCATGATATTGGCCTAAGATGCGTCCCAACCCGGCTATTTGCTTTCTGTTCCCCACAGAAAACGACTCTCCCTCAACAAACTGATGGGCTTCATAAAACTGATTATTGAGCTCAAGCCATGTTGTATTGCTGCGAGTAGGAACGAGCGACGGGGCAGCAAAGTTATTCTCAACTAAAAATCGGATTAGTTCATGTCTGGCCTGGAGCGTCGCCGCGGTGGTGCCAGGTGAACACCGCTTGATAAAGATACGTTTCTGCGTGGTGCTAACAATGTGACTGCTTTCGGCGAGGCTGCCAGGGGCGGGCTCGATGGAGAGAACGTCACCTAGTTCATATAGAGGAAGAACTTGAGAAGAAAGGAGCGAAGCTTCTACCATAGATGACATTATTTGCTAATGAGGGTCTCTCTTGCTGTAGGAAGGCATTTCAGGACTATGAAAAATCGATAAAATGAGAAAGGCCTCGCTTTGCGAAAAGACAGCAAGGCCCTTTCTACAAAAAGTTCAGATTCTAGTGACCTCAGCAGCCTGGAGGCCTTTATTTCCTTCCTCTACACTGAATTCGACCCGATCTCCTTCATCGAGATTGCGATACCCAGTGGCTTGAATAGCTGAATAGTGGACAAATACATCTTCATCGCCACTATCGGGTGCTATGAAGCCATATCCTTTCGACCCGTTGAACCACTTAACGGTACCGGTTATGCGTTCTGACATTCCTTGTTTCTCCTTGCTTTGCTATATAGCTTATTGGTCTGGCAGTGAGGATCTGGTGACATAAAGACGAAAACCCGGCATCATGCCGGGTCTAACCTTTTTCCCAAAGTCTTGCCACCTGCATTCACCAGTTATCAGTATACCATAACCATTGCACCATGCAACAAGCAAAAGGAGCACGTTTCAGGTTAGGCGCGAGAAGACATCGCAAGTTTTCAAGAGCAGCGTAACAAGCTGATTGCCCTTCCTGGTTGGCATTGTATGTAACAATAGACCGGTAGGTTCAATTCCACTATATACTCGAATTGTTTCTCTGCTTTGGGGCTGAGGCTGTCTTCGTCCTATCTTCGTCGATCCTTCGTTTAGGGGCACAAAGCGCCTTTCACGCCCGTTCTGAACGATCCGGAAAATCTGATGGTTTACCTTCCCTGCGATGGTAAGCTTTGCTCGGAACCCTGTTTCGCGTTATTGTTCTGTTACCTACTGTTTTGGGAGATATTGATGTCTGAACAGCCAATACCTGAAATTTGTGATTACGAGGGGTCGACCTATCGTGTCGACTTTTGGGAAGGGCAGGGTCGCGATTACGAAGATCGCGTAGAGAGAATAGCTATTCGCCGCCTGCTTCCTTCCTCGGGCGATTGCCTGCTGGATGTGGGTGCGGGCTATGGGCGTTACACTGCGCTTTTTGAAGGTTATCGCCAGGTCGTGTTTTTGGATTACTCACTGTCACAGCTGGAATCGGCGCGTCAGCGTTATGGTGACGATGGATTCTTGTATGTCGCCGCCAATGTCTACCAGATGCCTTTTGCCCCAGGTGTCTTCGATACCGTCACCATGATTCGCGTTTTGCACCACATGCAGGATCCGCCTCAGGCCTTGAGGAGTGTGCGGATGGTGATGCGGCAGCATGGCATATTCCTGCTGGAATTTGCGAACAAGCGTAACTTGAAGGCAATCGTGCGTTGGTTGCTGCATCGCCAGGATTGGAATCCATTTGATCGAGAACCGGTGGAGTTCGTCAAACTCAACTACGATTTCCATCCCCGGTATGTGCGCGACACCCTTGTCGGGGCAGGTTTCAAACCGGGGCGTACGTTGACCGTCTCGCACTTCCGGCTTGCTTTGCTCAAACGCCTGGTACCGACCGGTGTCCTGGTTGCCCTGGATTCGCTGTCACAGCTTACCGGTGCTGTGTGGCAATTCACACCCAGCGTGTTCGTTCGCAATGAGGCGGTAGGGACAATTGAGGCTGCTCTGGAGGGCACCTTCTGGCGCTGCCCATCTTGCGGCTCCCTCGATCTGAAGCCGGAGGATGAGCTGCTGATCTGCCAGGGATGTAAGGCTCGCTGGGGAAGGGTCAACGGCGTCTATAACTTCAAGGAACCGCTGTCAGGTTAGAACACCACCTGCCACCGTGCAGTTCACATACATTGACGCTCTCATATAAGCGTGATAGACTGCCTACGATCACAAAGAAGGGAAAATGCCATGATGTTCAACCGGGAAGAACTTGAGAGGCGGGAGTTTGAGATGCTCGCGCCTTACGGCATGAAAAGCGGTGACTCAAAAGGCCGTGAGCACCCGGAGATAGAGCCTAATTACCGAACTGTCTTTCAGCGCGACCGGGACCGCATCTTGCACACAACGGCTTTCCGGCGGCTGGAGTACAAGACCCAGGTCTTTGTCAATCACGAGGGAGATTATTTCCGCACCCGGCTGACACACACGTTGGAAGTTGCCCAAATTGGCCGGACGATAGCACGAACTTTGGGCGCTAACGAGGATCTGGTTGAGGCGATCTGCCTGGTACACGACATCGGCCATCCACCATTTGGACATTCAGGAGAAGAGACGCTGGCCCATTTAATGGAAGCACACGGCGGCTTCGATCACAACCGGCAGTCTCTGCGGATCGTAACTCTCCTGGAGCGGCGATACGCCAATTTTCCAGGCCTCAACCTGACCTATGAGGTGCGCGAGGGGATCATCAAACACGAGACGGAGTATGATGTCCGCTCCTCTGACGACTATGAGCCGGACAAGAGGGGCAGCCTGGAAGCACAAATTACCAACGTCGCCGACGAGCTGGCCTATACCGTTCACGATCTGGACGATGGTTTATATGCGGGCTTGCTTACCCCAGGACAGCTTGACGGCATCGGCCTGTGGGATTTAGGTAAAGCTAAGGCAGGGTTTGATACAAAAACCTTCAGCGAGATGGACCGTCACTGTCTGATCCGGATTTTGATCGGCTTTCTCGTGCGGGATGTGTGCACGGCGACTACCCAACGCATAGAAAAGGCCAATCCGCAATCGGCCGAAGAATTGCAGCGGCTGCCGTCTGACGTGATCGGCCACAGTGAAGAAACAAATACCATGCTCAGGGAGATGAAGGACTTTCTCTATCAGAACATGTATACACACCATCGGGTTGTGCGGATGCATAAAAAGGCCGAGCGCTTCATCACCCAACTATTTGGTGCTTATATGGATGACCCGCAGCAGCTCCCTGTGTCTACATTGACGTATCAGAAAGTCAATGGGGAAAAATTGGCGCGTGTTATATGCGATTATATAGCCGGGATGACCGATCGCTACGCGTTACAGGAATACCAAAAACTATTTGATCCTTTCACTCGGCCTTGACAGACTCGCGGTTTTGAGTAATGTTATCCCCTTTGATTGTCTTAAGTGTTTCGCGGTATATGACATAATCACTCACCGTACAGCGAAACACGCTAGTACAGTTGGGCATAAGTTCGTCGCCAGATTAAGGCAATCTTCCCAACTGTATAAAGTACTTTGCGTTGCACTGCTCGACCGG
>JAFGMS010000479.1 GCA_016927375.1 Anaerolineae bacterium | reverse complement strand
TGGGTAACAGGTGCTCTTGATGGTCGATGACCGTCTAGATGGCTTGAGACATTTTTCGTATCTTCTCAATAATTCGGGGTAAGTTCACTATCCTGGACGCCGTGTGTGCAGGCGCCGGTCCGGCATCACGACTGCGGTGAAAAAGAAATGCGGACTTATGATCATTGGAAGGATCACGCGTAGAGCCAGACCAGATCACACTGCGGCCGGGGTCGGAGAGAGCTCTTGCCCCGGCTCACCAGGGGTGCATGTCATATCGTTCTCACCTGCCGCCCAGGTGATCAACCGCAGCCGCAAGGGGTGCTTGAGTTCGGGATAGTTGGGAACGATCCGAACCGTATACCCGTGCCTGCCTGTTGCCTCTGAGATGTACTCGATGCCATAGCGGTACCAGCCTGGGTCTTGCTGCCCATCCTCATTGGCAAGCGGCTGCATAGCGTAGATGGCTGCCTGGGATATCCTACCATCCGCGTCGAGCACCCCCTCGTAGAGCTGGACGGACACACTGTCTGGGCTGATGTGGCCCAGGTGAACACCGGCGGAGACGCGCAAAGTCTCGCCTGCATGCACCTCGCCCTGATTGAACTCGCAGGTGACATCGCCGATCTGTAGCGTGTCCCATTCATTTTGTAGACGGAGCTGCCACTGGGCAAAAGCGCGTCCCTGTTCGTGCCCATTCTCGGCCAGGCGAGCAGCCTGTTCGAGGGCCGGCCGATAGTAGGAGCGTGTGTATTCCTGGACGACCCGGTTCATGCTGTAGACTGGGCACAGCTCACTGAGTGCGGCCTTCATGCGCTTGACCCAGCTGCGTGGCAGGCCATCCGACCCCCGGTCGTAGAAGGTAGGTATCAGATCCTTCTCCAGCATCTCATATATGGCATTCGACTCGATGTAGTCTTGTTGTTCAGGATCTTCATAGTCTTCACCACGCCCGATGGCCCAGCCTAGGTCGCGTCGATATGACTCGGCCCACCACCCATCGAGCACACTGAAGTTCAGCACGCCGTTCATGGTTGCTTTCATGCCGCTGGTACCACTGGCCTCCATCGGGCGGCGAGGCGTGTTCATCCAGACGTCGACGCCCTGCACCAGATAGCGGGCCATCGCCATATCGTAATCTTCCAGAAAGATGATACGATTCCGGCAGCCCGCCTTGCGGGCAAAGTGAACAACTTCCCGGATGAATTCCTTGCCTGCTGTGTCAAGTGGATGTGCCTTCCCGGCAAAGATAAACTGGACCGGCCTGTCGCTGCACATCATCTGTGTCAGCCTCTCCGGATCGCGCAGGAGCAGCGTGGCCCGCTTGTAGGTGGCAAAGCGGCGGGCAAAGCCTATGGTGAGTGCGTCCGGGTCGAGTATTTCGCCGCTCTCGTCAATTTCCGAAGTCGGCGCGCCGCGTTGTTCGAGCTGACAGACCACCTGCTCCCGCACAAAGCTGACGAGGCGCTCCCGGCTGCGCACGTGGGTACGCCACAGCTCCTCGCTGGGGATATCGGATACCTGCTGCCAGACACCCTGGTCGGCAGGGTCCTCACGCCAGCGCGGGCCGAGGTAGCGATCGTATAGGCCGGCCATCTCGCCGGATACCCAGCTCAGGCTGTGAACGCCATTCGTAATGGAGCCGATCGGCACTTCGGCCAGCGGTACACCCGGGTAAACATCTTGCCACATCTTGCGGGCGACCTCACCATGCAGGCGGCTGACGCCGTTAGCATAAGTGGAAGAGCGCAAGGCCAGGATGGTCATGCAGAAATATTCTTCCGGATTATCTCTGTCGATACGCCCCAGGCTCAGGAAGTCTTCCTGGTTGAGGCCAAGTTGCCGGCGATATCCCTCGAAGTATTGCTCGACCAGCTCCGGCTCAAAGTAATCGTTGCCGGCAGGGACTGGTGTATGGGTCGTGAAGATATTGCTTGCGGAGGTAACTGCTAGTGCTTCATCGAAGGTCATCGCGTGGCGCTGCATCAGGACGTATGCGCGTTCCAGCGCCAGGAAGGCTGAGTGCCCTTCGTTCATATGGCATACGGCGGGCTCCATGCCAAGGGCATGGAGCGCTCGCAGCCCACCGATACCCAACAGGATCTCCTGCTTGATGCGCATCTCGTGGTCGCCGCCGTAGAGCTGGCTCGTCAGATCTTGATCCTCGATGATCGGGTTCTCGCGGATGTTGGTGTCCAGCAGGAAAAGGCTGACGCGCCCTACCTGTACTCGCCAGACCTGCGCATACACAGTCCGTCCTGGCAGCTTCACGCCGACCTGCACCGGCTCTCCGGCTTCATCTCTCATCAGGTGGATGGGCATGGTGTAAAAATTGTTCTGGGGGTAGCGCTCCTGCTGCCACCCATCGATGTTCAGGTACTGCCGGAAGTAACCTTGTTGATAAAGCAGGCCTACGCCTACCAGCGGGACGCCGAGGTCACTGGCAGCCTTCAGGTGATCACCTGCCAGCATGCCCAGACCACCCGAATAGATCGGGACCGATTCGGTCAAGCCAAACTCGAAGGAGAAGTAAGCAACAAGAGGTTGTTCCTCGGCTTGAAACTCCTGGGCATACCACGCCCGGTTGGCCTGCTGCATGTAAGTATCGTAAGATTCAAGCACCCTGTTTAGATGAGCCAGGAAGCCATCATCTCGTGACAGGGCATTGAGCTTGTCTTGGTTGATGAGTCCCATCATCTGGACTGGGTTGTGTTTGGTCTCTTCCCACAGACCAGGGTCCATTCGTTTGAACAGATCGATGGTCGCGTGATCCCATGCCCAGCGGATGTTGTAGGCCAGCTCAGTCAGACGCTGTAAAGGCTCCGGAATGGCAGAGACAACGGTGTAGGTTGCAACGGGTCGCATAAAGATACGTCTCCTCACTCTTGTAGTTTTTTGAAAATGAATGGTAACTCCTCAGTTGGTCAGCTATCAGTTG
>JAFGMS010000478.1 GCA_016927375.1 Anaerolineae bacterium | reverse complement strand
TCAAGTTGCGTTGAGCAAGACAAGGTTTGCAGATTAAAATCTGCTGAGTATGGGTTACGGATGAATATCCGTAACCAGCTTCGAACGTGCAAGAGCCTGATGTGACATGTCAAGAAAAGCAGTTTTTGCAGCATCTGGACTCATCATCCATCACTCAAAACTCATCACTTTGACGGAACTTTCCTCACCATTTGCGCGTCAAAGATTCAGAAGGCACAATAGTCACAATGCAGAAGGGCTGGACAAAGCTGTCACCGACCAGCACCCTTTTGGGGACGCTGGCTCATGAGCAAACGGCATTCAGCTAACAGCTAACAGCCGTAACTGCTCAGCTCTTAGCTGTTAGCTCTTAGCTTTTAGCTTTTCAAGCTTCGATTTGTGACTTGTAACCTCAGACTGGCTGCTCGTCACGTCTCACGTTTGACATATTTACCTTTTACGCATTACCTATAGCTACAGTGGGAAGCGCCAGATAGCTGGGTAGTTACTAACAGCCAATAGCTAATAGCTTACCTGAAACTTCACCTGTGCCCGTACGTATAGGATGGTAAGCGTACGCGAGATTCAAGCGCCATTATGGCGATTCTAGGAGGCAAGGCTATGACACAATCAAGTGAGCGTGGCCGTCCGAACTTTATTATTGGTTTGATGTTGATTGGGTTGGGTGCCCTGTTTTTGCTGGGGCAGGTTTTCCGTGTCAATACCTGGCAGTTGATGCTGCCCTTCTTCTTTGTTTTACCCGGCATTTTGTTCTTTGTCGGTATGACGCTGGGTGGCAAGGCGGCCGGACCGCTGGCCATCCCCGGCAGTATTGTAACGACGGCTGGACTGCTTTTGTTTTTCCAGGGGTTCACCGATTACTATCAGAGTTGGGCCTATGCCTGGGCATT
Organism: Anaerolineae bacterium; assembly: GCA_016927375.1. Lineage (GTDB taxonomy): Bacteria > Chloroflexota > Anaerolineae > Aggregatilineales > UBA3940 > JAFGMS01. Next base: position 5,465 of record JAFGMS010000478.1, on the reverse strand, counting down.
GATCTTCCCGACGTCGGTCGGCGTTGGGTTGATGATCCACGGCATGTACAGCGATGAGCCGCGGCTTGTCGATACCGGCCGCCGCTGGTTGGCTATCGGTCTTATTGTTTTTCTGGCTGCCGGGGCATTCTTTGAAATCCTGGTTTTCAAGAGCATGGTTGGCCGCATCGTTTGGCCGGGCCTGATGATTATCTTGGGTGCTTATTTGCTGATGCGCAAGGGCGGTCAGGAGGGTGGCTCCAATGGGCGCATCGAGGCGGGCGCTGCATCGAGTGCGGAGGCGCCGACCAAGCCCCCGGCCCAGACCAAGCCCATCAAGGCCCCTGCACCTCCTCCTCCGCCGGAGTTCGAGCCCATCGATAAGCCGCGCACCAAACGTAAGTCGACGCCCAAGAAGGCCGAGGAATAGAGGAACGAGCAACGTCAGACAGATGGTGGAATTTGAACTATTGGAAGCATTGCCCAGTCCGGAAGAATATGCTGATTTGGTACAGGCTGTTGGCTGGGGAACTCGTAAGCCGGATGTGGTTGAAAAGGCGTTGCCAAACTCACTGTATGGCGTTTGTGCCTATGTGGGCTCTGAGATAGTCGGTATGGCTCGGATTATTGGTGACGATGGCCTTGTCTACTACGTACAAGATGTAGTTGTCAGGCCCGAGTATCAAGGGCAAGGCATAGGGACGGCCATGATGGATAAAATCATGGCTTACATCCAGGCCCATGCCTCAGAGAACTCGGTAATCGGCCTGATGGCGGCTAAAGGAAAAGAAGGGCTTTACCAGCGATATGGTTTTACCCGGCGGCCGAACGACCGGCTGGGTTGTGGTATGACCATGTTCTGGTCACGAGAAGCCCAATAGATTGTGCCCCAAACCCCGAGTGAAAGACCTCGCTAAAAACGGTGAGGTCTTTTCTCTTTCCCATACTCCGCGCCAACTCCCGGTTTGGACTACACTTACTCCGTCCCTCACATCGCAGTTGTGCTGTTTACTGATCACTGTAAACTGTAAACTGTGAACTGTGAACTGCCTTTCAAAGGGTCTGCCCCATGAACATGAAAGAAGCCAATGAGTTGGGCAATCAAATCGCCGAATTGGTTGAAACCCATGAGGTCATCAAAGCCTACAGCCTGCTTGCCCCTATCCTGTCTCGCCGCACCCCTTTCCCACGGTCGGGCCGCATCGGCGAGATCGTCGGTAGGGGGTCGATGCCCGCCGCCAATGCCTTCCTGGAGCGCATCGCTGAGGGGCAGACCGAGGGCGGCTGGGTGGTGATCGGCTGCGCGCTGGGGCAGCAGCTGGACCGCGATCCGGCCGGCACCTTTGCCCGTTGCCGCGGCTACATCATCGCCGCCGATGTCTGGTATGGGGCGGATATTCTCGGCGAGCGCCTTCCCGGCCCCGCCCTGCTCGTCGATTTCCAGCCCGCGCTTGCCCTGCTCGCCCCGTGGCGCGAGGACGGCAATCGGTGGGTGCGCCGGGCGGTCGGGGTGAGCGTGCACTTTTGGGCTAAGCGCTCACGCGGCCGGTCGGAGCTCGCTCCGCAAGCCGCATCGCTGCTGGCCTTCCTTGAGCCGATGTTCACCGAGCGCAGCATCGATGCCGTCAAGGGGGTAGGGTGGGGCCTGAAGACGCTGGGCAAACACTACCCCGACCTGATGACTGACTGGCTCGCCGAGCAGGTCGCCCGGCATCAAGGACAGTATCGCGCATTGATGCTGCGTAAGGCGATTACCTATCTCTCGCCTGAGCAACGGCAGGGGTTGGGGATTGGGGGTGACGACCTTCGGTCGTATGGGGCTGGGGATACACTGCTTATGTATTGAGTTTGTTACATAAGGCATCATCTTGGTTACATGTCTCATACAGCATGAAACACCCAGGATGATATGATGGGGATACGATCCGCCGGCGGGCGTTGGACCGAGGAGAGACAACCCATGAAACACAGACACCTGATTGTGCTGTTTGTTGTGATGCTGGCCGTACTGGCATCGATGCGCGAGGCCCACGCAGACATGGCGCCGCCCGAACCACCCGCTGGTGGCTCTCTCGATGCAGGTGAGCCTTCCACCTATGTACAGATGGTGTCAGAGGATGTCTTGATGACCATCGGTGATCACGGTGCGGATGTCAGGGCTACCTTCAACATGCTCAACCAAGGCGAGGAAGAAGAAATCCTCGATGTGCGTTTTCCGGTGGGTTATGAGTGGAGTTACCCCTCTGGGGAAACTCATTCGGATTGGGGTCTAGACATTGACAGCTTTGTTATTCATGTGGATGGCGAAGAAATAGATTTTTCCGTTGACCGTCAACCTGACGAAATGAATGTTTGGGCTACTTGGCAGATAGCATTTCCTCCTGGACAAACAATCACGGTAGAGGTTTCCTACCGAGGTTTGCCCAGCTATGATATTGACGTTTCTTTCCCTATCTACTCATATGTTTTGCACACTGGAGCAGGCTGGTATGACACAATCGGGGAAGGGACGGTCACAATCCGGTTACCTTACGAGATCAATGAATACAATGTATTGAGGGGGGATTGGTATCCTCCACAACCTGATTTTTATACCATTGCTGGCACAGATATCATCTGGTATTTCACCGATCTTGAACCAAACGGGATCGATGTCTCTGTTGCCGTCATGCCGCCAGCGATCTGGCAGGAGTGGCAATCAGCGGAGAAAGCGGTTGAGGAAAACCCTGATTCGGTGAGTGCTCATTTACAGCTCGCCCGTATTCTGAGGAGGACTGTCAGCTATGCCAGAAATAATAGTTGTCTTGAAAACTGTGAGCTGTTTGACAGGTCTGAGCAAGAATACAATCTCTGGTTGAATGTGATTCCCAATGAATATGTATTGCAGGTAATTCCTAACATTATGGACTTTCACCTGGATTATATCGAGATGCTGAAATGGAACCCTGCTCTCAACGTGGATTTGTTTTGTCCAGAGGTTAAGAGAGTGGTTGCTCTTGCTACTGATGACGAGCGCGCTCTGCCCCTCAAAGAAGACGCCAGCTGGTGCGATCAAAACTTCTACCCAACCGCCACTCTCTATGCACCCCCCGGCTGCGAACCCCAGGCCGGTCGATGCCCGCCGCCGACATTGACTCCTACATCTACCCGCCGTCCAACTCGTACACCAGGGCCAACGCGGACCCCCACATCGATGCCAACCCTCACGCTGATGCCTACAACCGCACCATCTCTCGCCACCACACCCATCCCGCCGTCCGGTAGCGGCCTGATCGTCGGGACGCTGGCAGCCATCGCTGCGGTGGTGATTGCAGGGGCGGGGGTAGGGGTGTGGGCGTATCGGAGGAAGGCGTGAACCACTGTCATGCCCGCGTAGGCGGGCATCCACTACGTACCACACATATGGATTCCCGCTTTCGCGGGCATGACATCAACTACAGCCCGGCCTTGCGCAGCTCGTCCTGGAGCGCGGGCAGGCGCTTGAATTCCTCGCGGATGCCTGCGATCAGGCTGTTCCAGGCGCTCATGTCCCCGATTTTTTCATAGAGCTGTTTGACAACCGCCAGATAGCGCGCCGCCTCAGCATAAGTCTGGCGCGAGCGCCCGGCGATCCCCTTTTGGGCGTACTTGATATATACCGGGATGGCCTTGCGTGGGCGCGCCGAGCGCGACGCCTCGGCAACTTCCAGATCGAGCCGCGAGTGGTAGTGGAAAGACCCCACTTTTCGCTCGGAGGCTGCGAGATTATCTACAATCTCCCAGGCCCGATCCCATTCTTGGTCATGCAGATAGATATGGACCAGGAGGTTATCTTGCTTCGCCGCCTTGAGCGCCTCGATCAGCGGTGGGCGCAGATCGGACCACTGCTTGAGTGCCTTCGCCTCGGTTTCAAGCTCGATGTAGTAGGGGAGCGATGGGAAGCGCACCATGCACTGCTGCAATAGCTGCAAGCGTGCCTGCGAGTCTTTGCGCTCCTTGTACCGGTCGAGCAGCCACTGCGCGAGATTGTGATCGTGGCCTTGCCGGAGCGTCTGCTCAGCCAGGCGAATGGCCTGCTCTTCCCGGCCCTGCTCGCTGAGCGCAGTGACGGCCCTCAGGCGTTCGTATGATTGTGTCAGATGCTCCTCGGTCACCGCAATGGCTTCGTCGAGACGCCCTAGTTGAATGAGCTTGCGGAAGACCAGCTCGTACAGTCCTTGCCCGCGCAGCCGCTCGATTACAACGTCGACGTCTACGTTGTCGATGGCGTCCAGCTCCGCCAGGAAGCCGGCATAAGCCTCGACCGCCCACCGGCCGTAGTCAGAGGTCACCTTCTTCTTTTGGGCTGTCTCGACGCGGCTGCGGATCGCCGCAATATCTTCAGGCCGGGTATGCTCAAAGATGGCATCAGGCACCTCATCGGCCAGGCCGATGCCGCCCATGTCGATGTCTTTGATGTACACATCCAGCAGCGAATCGAGCGCGGCCTGGCGTTCATTATTGTCATCGGTAATGGCGCTCTGTTTCAAACACTCGATCAGCCCATCGATGGCCTCGCCCAGCGCCACATCAAGGCCGCTGTAACCGTCATACAGATAATCATCAGCATCGAGACCTTCTTCCAGGATCGTGCTGTAAATGGCGCGGGCGCTGGGCCAATCGCCGTGTTTGCCGAATTCCTCCGCTGTGTGTGCTACTGAAGAGACAGCCTGGAAAGAGGGGGATGCATCCCATTCATCGTATCCGTCCAGGGCATAGCTCAGCTCTTTGCGGTAGCTCTCCGTATCGACCGGCGTTGCGCGTGGACGATGCCCCGGCATGGGCCGGTGGATCAGCGCCTCCAGATCGGGCTGGCGCTCGATCATCTCCCGGATGAGGGCGATTAACTCCTCTTTACTCCGCTCCTTGAGCGTGTCATCAGGGGACGCGCGTTCTTCGAACTTCTCCGGCTCATTGAGGTAATTCAGAAGCAGCGCGACGATGTGCTTGCAGTCGCCTCCCCAATCGTAGGGACAGGTGCAGCTTGCATCTGCGATCCCATCTTCATCAAACTTGATAAGTACACGGTAAGGGCTGGGCTGCGAACCTTCACACAAGCCCTCAAGCCGGTCTCCACGCAGGACCATATCAGAGATGGCGCCACCTTTGTAATAGGATTGGCCTTTGGCAAAGCTGTTCGAATCGGCGCGGTCACGTATCTGTTTCTCGGTCAGATTGAGAGCGTTAGTCATATGAGAACATCTCCTGTGCCTATAGCAGTGAAGAGGAATATTCAGTGGCCGGCCCGCTCACCCACCGGTATCTTTTTCCCTATCCCGGTGCCCACCCACAAGCGGCTTTCCGGCAGATGACGGGACGTAATCAGGGTAGATTATACGCACAGTATGAGCTACCGGCCATATTGAAAGTGACCAGGAGCCTTTTGCCCGGCAGCGAAATGACCACGCAGGTGTTGGTGGCTGTCGCGATGTTATCGGATCCCGTCGCGATGTTATCGGATCCCGTCG
>JAFGMS010000477.1 GCA_016927375.1 Anaerolineae bacterium | reverse complement strand
TATCGGGCCACCATCAAAGCATCGGTGATGTTGACTTCTCCGTCTCCGTTGACGTCGCCGTAGTTGGTTTGAGCGGAGACTATATACTGCCGGACGTGACAGCCGGTGATCGATCCCTGTTGGTGAATCAACCATACAACGATGTGGTTAATGCCGGCCATTTCCTCGCCGCCAGGATAGTGGTAGGACTGCTCGAAACGATGCCGCCCGGCGGGATACTCTGTTGGAGTGCCGGTGCTCCAGAAAGGCCGCTCGGGATAAGCTGATGGTATGCTCTGAGTGGTCTCGCAGACATCTCGGTTGGCAGAGGCTTCCGGTTCATCTTCATACATACCAAAAGCAAGGAATCGCACAGTGCTGTCCTCACTGTGATCAAATTCGTAGCTCACGCCGAAGTCCCACTCCGCCTCGATGTCCTGGGCAATGTTGGGATCGGGCCAGAAGGTTATGTCATAGGTATGTCCTACGACCACAGCTAGCGGCTCATCAGTGCCATCCACATCCGCGAGCGATATTTCGTTAGTCTGTGCAAGGGCTTCGGCATTGAGAATCGCGTCGCTCGGGATTGTGTCGCAGGCAGCAAGACCGAGGATGGTCAATAAGACTAACCCACCAAATATTCTTTTCATCGCTTTCTACTCCTTGTGCAAAAATAGTCACCCGCTTAAGTGGATGATTGGTACTTCAATCTACAATAAGGCAAAAGAGCAAACAGCCAGTATCGTGCCCGGCTTTGCAGCGTGACCTGCATTGCTGGTAGTTCCACATCCATCTTTAGATACGCGCATCTCCCTTGAACTATTACAAAGGAAGCACCAGACCTCACAGGTTTAGTGAGCTATTGGGCTGTTCAGCTTACTTACACAAGCATGGCAATTGGTCAACCATGGCATTATTACAAACCTGTGAGGTCTTTTGTCATATTTTAGGAATGCACTCGATCAGCAGTCGATGTTATGACACAAGGATGCGTCACTGCGAGCTAGTCGGAGGAAAAGGATCTGTTCAGCGAGTAGGTAGTAGGAAGGTCATTGCATGTGGTAGGAAAGGCACTGTAACAGGTGTCGCAGCAGGGGGGAGCAAGCTTATTACAATACGAAGCAAGCACATTGCAGCAGGAAGCAAGCGCAGTGAGGCGTGAGACGTGATAGATTAGCCATACATTGGAGCCGGCTGCTACTTACCAACCCTGGACAACAATATCGTGGGATTGGCGGCTAATCCTGGAAGAATGCTTCTAAGATGCCCTGAACGACGGCTACTTGCCCTGTCTCACGCTTCATCCCTCACATTTCATGTATCACATTTCACATATCACGCCTCATGCCATCGGATTTGCTTGTGTTCCTTTGATATAGGGTATACTCCTCGCGTTCTGGTACGGGTGATGGCCTGTGCCGGATTGGTAATACAAAAGATGAAACGGAACCGTCGATGTGCAAAGTGCTTACCGTAGGGGATGAAAATAGCTTTTAACTCGGCACTCGTTGCTCGTTGCTCGGCACTCGTTGCTGTTAGACTAATCACTAACAACCAAAAACTAAAGACTGCTTTCAAAGGAGCCCACAAATGACCCACTCTGTAGTTGAACAAGATGCAGTTGTAACCTTGCTATATCGCCTGAAGCTGGATGATGGCAGTCTGGTCGAGGAAGCAACCGACGACGAGCCGCTCGTTTATCTTCACGGGCACGAGAACATCATCCCCGGCCTGGAAGCGGCACTGGAGGGAATGACCGTCGGTGAGCAAAAGAAGATTGTTGTCGAAGCCGCCGATGCTTACGGTGAATATGATCCCGACGAGGTTGATGAAGTGTCCCTTTCTGATCTGCCGCCTGACTTCGAACCGGAAGTCGGGATGGAGCTTGCCCTGCGTGACAAAGACGGCAACATCTACGAGGCATCTATCACAGAAGTCAACGGCGATAGTGTCGTTCTTGACTTTAACCCGCCGCTGGCAGGGCAGCGCCTGCACTTTGAGGTGACCATCACCGATTTGCGGGATGCAACTGCCGAGGAGCTGGAACACGGCCACGTGCACGACGACGAAGAAGTGGACGAGTACTAAACCGGACAGCTTAATGTCTGAAAGACGGGAGATGAGGCAAATCTCTCGTCTTTTTTGTTTCAGGAGACCTTTTCATGCGAGCTGCCCATGGGGCGGGGCCACTCCACAAAGAGATGAAAATAGCAGCGGCTTGCCGGTATTGTGGCGTATGGATTCCCGCGAAAGCGGGAATGACAGGAGTAGCGAGAATGGCAAGCTGCTTCTTGTGAAAGCAATAGATGCATGGAGAGCGTTTAACTCATGCCTCAGCCCTATTCTCAGAGGAGGCGGGATCATCTCCAGCCTCCGTCAATGCATCCTGGTTATTGTTACCCAACTGCAAGAGCAGCACACTTGCCAGGATCAGCAAGCCGCCCATGTATTGGAACCATTCGGCCTTTTCGCCCAGCACTGCAGCCGCCAGGATGACCGCAATCGGCGGGTTCACCGTGCTCACGATGGCGGCACGCGATGGGCCAATGTAGGCAATCCCGGCCAGCAGCCCGACGATGGCTACGATGGTCGAGAGCATCGATATTCCCAACATCGCCAGCCATCCGTCTAATGAAGGCGGCAATCCCAGCCCGTAGAAAATGGATGCCACAGCTACTATCACGAACGATGTGGTGATGACGATAAAGCCGGAAGTCAGGCCGGTGATGTGCTCGGTGTAATGACCTGCAACGACCGTGTACAAAGCCATCGCGGCGGCATTGATCAGAGGCAAGGCGATATCCCAGAGACTTTCGACAATAAGCCCCTCTCCGGCTGCCAGAACACAGCCGATCAGCGCCAGCCCAACGGCAATCCAGGATGTCAACGGGAGACGCTCACCCAGCAGAAACGAGAACAGTGCAACCATCGATGGGTAGGTGTAGAAGAGCATGATGTAGGTAGTTGCATTGACGCGTGCCAGTGCCAGAAAGGCGGTCAGAGCGCATATAGAAAACAATGCCCCCATCCCCAGCAAGATAGCAACTTCCCGGCGGGAGAGTGAGCCCAGTTTGGCCTGTTGGTGCCACAGGGGGAAAGCCAGCCAGATAACTATTGCAGCCAGTATAAAACGCCACGCCAGGACATCGAAGACCGCCAACCCGGCCTGATAAGCAAGCAAGGTGAAGATCGGAAGCAAGGCGGAGCTGCCGGCGGAAGCCACGGTAAGGAGTGTTCCAAGGAGCGTGCGGTTCATCGAGATCCTGTGAATGTGCAGTCGTTTGTTGTTGATAGTGAGGCGTGATCCATGAGACGTAATGCATGATCCGCCTGTGTCTACTAAATGTAACGCTGTGCAAGTGATAGATCGAGTCGTCGTTAACATTGTCATTGATATGTTGGGAGGTCAGACTATCTCACGCGTCACGCGTTTTGAGCATCAAAGTGCATTAAAGTATAAAATGGGGCAGCCAACCTCACACATCGGAGAGAGCATCAATGAGACACATCTTCATCAACTACCGGCGGCAGGACAGCGAGGGCTATGTCGGCCGTCTATACGATCACCTGGTGCAGCATTTTGGGAGCGAGTGCGTCTTCATGGATGTCGACAGCATCCAGCCTGGCGCCGACTTTCTCAAGACGCTTGAAGAAGCCGTCGCAGCGTGCGATGTACTGATCGCGGTAATTGGCCCGCAGTGGCTGACCATCACTGACGAGGAAGGCAACCGGCGGCTCGATCAATGGAACGACTTCGTGCGGTTTGAGATTGCCAGCGCCATCAAGCAGAAGAAGCTGATTGTTCCTGTCCTGGTCGGGCAGGCGAGGATGCCATCGCCGGCAGAGCTGCCGGATGATATCGCTGCATTGTCGCATCGCAACGCCGTTGAACTTACCCACAAGCGATTTGGGCCTGACGTCGAGCATCTCGTTAGCGCGCTCAAGGAGATTATTCCTCCCGATCCGTCCTTTAAGCCGCAGGCCGATACGGAGATCGTTCGCCGGAAAGCCAATGCGCTCAAAGCTGTCCGCGCTGAGTTGATGAGCGCCACCGATTCCCCACTCTACGTTTTCCGTGTCGAGAATGGCTATTTCCCAGTTTTAGGTGAGGGCAATCCCGATGCCAACATCATGTTCATCGGCGAGGCGCCAGGCAAGAGCGAGGCCGAGCAGGGCAGACCTTTCTGCGGCCCGTCCGGCGATGTCCTCGGCGAAATGTTGGGAGGCATCGGCTTGAACCGTGAAGACGTGTTCGTCACCAATATCCTGCTGGATCGGCCGCCGGATAAGCGCGATCCCAATCCCGAGGAGATCGCATTCTACACTCCCTATCTCGACCGGATCATCGATATCATCCAACCCGCTGTCATTGCCACACTGGGGCGCTATGCCATGACCTTCATTCTCAAGAAGTTCGATCTGCCGGAGAAGCGTGGCAAAATCAGCGACCTGCACGGCAAGCTGATCAAGGCACAGGCGCCTTACGGCGAGATTCATGTTGTACCGCTCTATCATCCTGCTGTCGTGCTGTACAGCGCCACTCAGAAAGACACGCTTCGTAAGGACTTTGAGAAGTTGAAGACGTTTGTTTAGGGAGTGCCGAGCAACGCGCAATGAGCAGTGAGTATCGAGCAAGGAGCGGCAAGTAATAGGCAAGGAGTAATGAAAGGCAGCCGCGAAGGCCATTCGCGGCTGTGTCTTGACACAGAAACCCGCGCATACTACCAATTGACACCGTTCCTCCATCAGGATATTCTGATATCGTGTGGAGCGATCATGGGCATTCATAATCTCCCCAACCAAATCACCGATTCCCTGTACATTGGCGGCGCACAGCTGACCAAAGTGTCGGATCGGATCAAAGAGATGGGTATCACCAGTGTGCTCAAGCTCTACGAGTCGCCTCCTGACTGGCCGCCGGGCTTCACCGTCTACAACGTCCCACACCCGGACGGCGTGCAGATTTCGGCCGAGCGGATGGCCCGGCATATCAAATTCATCACCCAGGAAATCGAAGTCGGTCACAAGGTCCTGGTCGTCTGTGGTGCAGGGATCAGTCGGTCCTCGACGGCTGTGTTGGCCTATCTGGTCTCTACGGGAATGTCTCTGCCGGACGCTTACCGGCTGCTCAAATCGCGTCACCCTATTGCCAACCCGAACCCCGCCCTGTGGCAGTCGCTCATCAGGTATTTTAAGCTGCGTTATACGCCTATGGATGTCTTTGAGTGGACGCTTAAGCCAATGGCTCCCTCTAATGAGCAGCTAGGGATGGGTGATGAGTCACGAGGCCAGAGGCATGAGGGATGAATGGCGAGCGGTGAGCCACGAGCCACGAGTATGCTTTCCTATATGCTATAAGACATCGGCCATATGCTTGTCCGCCAGACGTGAACTAATCACCAAGAACTGATCATGATGAGCTGCTATCTCAAGAGACGCGCCGCGCAGACTTGTGTATCCGCGCGGCTGATACGATAATCCATAATATGGGCTGGGGAGGAGCTCGCTTTGTTTTGGAGGTTTGTGTGGCAAATTACAGCTTACGTGCCAGAGATATTATGCAGGTCGAAGTTGCTACAATTCTAGAAGACGCTACTATCGCTGAAGCTGCCCTTCAGATGCGTCTGGAGGGTGTGCGCAGTTTGATCATCGAGCCGCTGAATGCCGATGATCCTTTTGGAATTGTTACCCATTCTGATATGGTCACCAGGGTGCTGGCCGAAGGAAAGGATCCGGCTCTTGTCCAAATTCACGAAATCATGATCAAGCCGGCTGTCCAGATACCACCCGGTATGGATGTTGAACATATCGCGCGGTTGTTCCGGCAAACAGGCATCGGCCATGCCCCGGTAGTTGAGAGCGGCAAGCTGCTTGGCATTATCTCGATGACGGATTTGGTCACTGAAGTGATCACTGAGCCTTCAGCATGAAAGAAAGGTTGAACCTATGGATATAGAAAGCATCCGATTAGGTGATGTTGCCCTGGTGTTGGTTGCTTGCATGGCTGCGGCGCTCGTCGGCGCAGTTGCCCTGCTGATTATCGCCGCCCGGCAGGTCGCCCAGATCGAAGTGCCCGAAGATGCTGATTTCTTCGAGACGTTGCAGGTGGTTCCCATCACTGTGCCGTTAGCGATTGATTTGCTTGATATGGCCTTTGACTTCTTGTCTGCGCCGATTACATGGATCATTCTGGAGATGCTTGGACTACGTGCTTTGCAGATGGTCACTGTCTTTGAAGGCTTGGTGCCTGGTACGCAACTCATTCCTACTTTGACAGTTGCCTGGGTGGTTGCTAAATGGATGAAGAATAAAAAACGCCAATCGCCCCTGCGTGCGGCCCTACATGACTATCAGCTCCAGAGCCAGGGACAGTATGGTCGCCTGGGCGGCCCCAGTGGGGGGCTCGCCGATCGCTATCGCCGGCAGGGCCTGCTGCCCGAGGGAGACGCCTTTGATGATGAAATGATGCTTGAAGGCGAATACGACGAGATCGACGGCATTCCCGACTATCTGGAGGATGAGGAAGATTACTAGTGCAATTGGGCCTCAATAGACCCAGAGTTAGAATGCGCTTCTTGCCCAGCTGTTTAAGTGTTCCAGGGCAGGCCATAACGTAACTGCTCAGCTATCAGCTTTCAGCGATTGGTTTTTAGCTTTTGGCTGTGGACTGTAAACTAAAACTGCAAAACCGCTAAAGCCTAAATTTCGCACTTTAAAAACCGAACAAAGAAGAAAGAGGAAGAAAGAGG
>JAFGMS010000476.1 GCA_016927375.1 Anaerolineae bacterium | reverse complement strand
TGTCAAGAGACTGTGAACTACTTTTCACAGCTCGGAAACTTAAACGTAGACCGGGTCAAAAAAGGAAATTCCTATAGGATCAAGTTAAAAGCAGCAACGAGCAACGAGTGCCGAGCAACGAGTCATAAATAAGCATAAGCATGCAACGTCGATGGTCTATCACGGTTCTGCTGAATGACCGGCTACTTGAAAACGCATCCCTGAGATCCAAGAACCGTGAACTCACCATTCATTGAAAAATACCGTGGTAGTTAATTCCTGCACCTCAATGCAACGGCCGTTTTTGAGCAGCACTTACCGGAGCCTTTAGCTCACGCCTCACCACTCATGCCTCATCACTGTTTTTAGAGGAGTAGCCTGGAAGATGGATTTCAACTGGGTAATATTTGCCGATCAACTGATCAATGGGCTGACCGTGGGCAGCTTCTACGCCCTGATTGCCTTGGGCTACACAATGGTCTACGGCGTCCTGTTGATGATCAACTTCGCCCACAGCGAGATTTTTATGGTGGGCGCTTACACCGGCCTTTTCACCATCACCCGCCTGACTGAAAGCGGACTTTATGACCGCAACCCCGCATTGGCCATCGCGCTAACGTTCCTGAGCGGCGCCATTGGCTCCGGCATCACCGGTATTGTGCTGGAGCGACTGGCTTACCGCCCACTTCGCAAGGCAGCGCGCCTGGCCCCGCTGCTCAGCGCCATCGGGGCTTCATTCTTTTTGCAGGAGTTGGTCCGCCTGCTGCCCAAGATCGGCGAAGCGGTGATGAGCATCAGGATCGGGGGCACGATGCTGTTCCCGGCCTCCTGGCAGGAAAGCGTCGTTGGGGTTCTGAGAGACTTTGGCGGCTCCCAGATCAAGACCTACCCCGGCATCATGTCAACAGCGGGCTTTGACATTGGTGATATTCACATCCGTCACAGCCAGGTGATCATTCTGGTATCCTCGCTGCTCATAATGGCCGGGTTATTCATATTGGTCAGATACACCAGGCTCGGAAAGGCCATGCGTGCCGTTGCCGAGGACAAAGAGGCCGCCGCGCTGATGGGGATCGACATCAACCAGATCATCTCTCGCACCTTTCTGATCGGCTCGACGCTGGCAGGTATCGCCGGGGTGATGGTGGGCATGTATTACCTGCAAATCAGGACGACGATGGGTTTCGTACCCGGCCTCAAAGCCTTTACAGCGGCAGTCCTGGGCGGCATTGGGAACATCCCCGGCGCCATGCTGGGAGGCTATGTGCTGGGGTTGGCGGAAGCCGTTGCTCTCCAGTTTCTGCCGGCTGTCTACAAGGATGTTGTCGCCTTCGGTATTTTGGTGCTGATCCTGATCTTCAAGCCCACAGGCATACTGGGCGAAGTCGTCGCCGAGAAGAAAATGTAAGGTTGGTCACCAATGAATACAACACTACTGAAATGCTTTGGAACAGACAACCCCATCATGAAGTGGGTTGTACGTGTGCTCGCCGGCATGCTGATCGTCGCACTGCTCGCCATGCCGCAAATCCCCTTCGCGCAGCAGGCACTGTGGGTACGAGTGATCGGCTATACTGGACTGTACATCATTCTAGGCATTGGACTGAATGTCATCCTTGGCTTTGGCGGCCTGCTGCACCTGGGTTTTGTGACCTTCTATGCCATCGGCGCCTACACATACGCCATATTGGCATCTGACTTCTTTGGATACCACCTGTCTTTCTGGCTCGTCCTGCCGCTGGGGGCCCTCCTGGCTGCTTTCGCTGGGGTCTTGCTTGGCGTTCCGGTCCTCAGAACACGCGGCGACTACCTTGCCATCGTTACGCTGGCTTTTGGGGAGATCACCCGCATTCTGATTACCAATCTGCGCTCGCTGACCAATGGCTCGCAGGGATTGATTGGCATCGACGATCCGGTATTTTTCGGGCGCACATTTGACAGCGGTAAATATTACTACTACCTGATCTTCATCTTTGCCTTGTTGGTCATTTTCATCACCTCCCGCCTGAGAAAGTCACGCATAGGACGAGCCTGGAATGCCATGCGTGAAGACGAAGACGTGGCCCGCATGACCGGTATCAACACTTCCTACTACAAGCTGCTGGCATTCGCCGTCGGGGGCTTTATCGGCGGGTTGGCCGGTGTGATTTTCGCCGCCTGGCAGGGCTCGATCTTCCCGGACAACTTCAACATCTTTGTATCGGTCAATGTTCTGTGCCTGATCATCATCGGCGGTGTGGGCAGCATTCCGGGTGTCATCGTCGGCGCGCTGGCGCTGATTGCCCTGCCGGATATTCTGAGACAGTTCGCAGAATACCGGCTGCTGCTATTCGGCCTGCTGCTGGTCGTGATGATGATCCTGCGCCCGGCAGGCTTCCTGCCTTCCAAGCGTCTGCAGATCGAATTGGGACAGACACGCGCCGGGCCGACACCAGAGAAAATTGAACCTGCTAATTCCAGCACCGGAGGTAATGCATCGTGAACATCGTACTCGAAACCCGCCGGGTTACCAAACGCTTTGGTGGTCTTACTGCGGTCAACCAACTCGACCTGATCGTGCCAGAGGGCGCCATCGCCAGCGTCATCGGCCCTAATGGTGCGGGAAAGACGACCTTCTTCAACTGCATCAGCGGCTTCTATGTACCGGAGGAAGGTCAGATACTCTTCAAGGAACAATCATTGGTCGGGCGACCGCCTCACAAGATCGCCATCATGGGCATCGCACGTACTTACCAGAATATCCGCTTATTCTCGGCCATGACGGCGCTGGAAAATGTCCTGGTTGGACGCCACCCGCGTCTGCGGGCCGGTCTGGCGGGAGCGCTCTTCCGCCCCCCGTCCGTCATCAAGGAAGAGCAGGCGGCCTCCGGGCGCGCCCTGGATCTGCTTGAGCTGGTTGGGCTAAAGGACCATGCCAACACCCTGGCCTGCAACCTTCCCTACGGCGCCCAGCGTCGACTGGAGATTGTGCGCGCATTGGCCAATGACCCGGCTCTCCTGATGCTCGATGAGCCGTCAGCCGGCATGAACCCACAAGAGACACAGGATATGATGGACTTCGTTCTACGGCTGCGTGATGAGCTGAAGCTCACCATTCTGCTAATCGAGCACGACATGCGCATGGTGATGGGTATCTCAGACCAGATCAGCGTGCTTGACTACGGGGTCAAGATTGCGGAGGGCAGCCCAGCCGAAATCCAGGCCAATCCCAAAGTCATCGAGGCCTACCTGGGCAAACCGACGGAGTAATCATCCATGGCGCTTCTTGAAGTCCGAGACATTCATACCTATTACGGCAACATCCACGCCCTGAACGGCATCTCCCTGTCAGTCGAGAAGGGTGAAATCGTCACCCTCATCGGCGGCAACGGCGCGGGCAAATCGACGGCCCTGAACACCATTTGCGGCATAACCCCAGCCCGGAGCGGCTCGGTGCTGCTCAGCGGCAAGGAGATCACCAAAATGCCGCCCCATAAGATCGTCGAGCAGGGCATCACACAGGCGCCGGAAGGCCGGCGCATCTTTTCCCGGCTGACGGTGCGGGAAAACCTCGAGATGGGCGCTTACACCCAGAAAGACAAAGATAAGATCCGGCAGTCGCTGGAGCAGGTCTTCGAGATTTTCCCCCGGCTCAAGGAACGCGAGCGGCAGCCGGGCGGCACACTCTCCGGCGGCGAGCAGCAGATGCTGGCCATCGGGCGGGCGATGATGGCCAACCCGCGCATCCTGCTGCTGGACGAGCCATCGATGGGATTGGCGCCCATCCTGGTGCAGGAGATCTACGCCATCATCGAGCGCCTCCACGGGCAAGGCACCACCATCCTGCTGGTCGAGCAGAACGCCCAGATGGCGCTCTCGATTTGCAGCCGTGGGTACGTCTTGCAGACGGGTGAGATCGTGCTTTCCGGCAGCGGGGAAGAACTGCTGGCCAACGAGATGGTGCGGAAGGCGTATCTAGGCGAGAACTAGAGGATGAGCTGCGGCCGGTAGGTTGGGTCGATGCACAGAGGCCGGAACAAGCATAACCGTTGGGGATCGTTCCTCAACCTGATACACTGCGCCCTGCTGGTGGTGATTGTTGCCGGCGGGGCGTGGCTGCGTTTTGGGCATAATGATTGGGATGGGGGCAACCAGTTGCATCCCGACGAGCGGGGGATATTGTTCGTTGCACAGGACATCGCGCTGCCGGACAGTCTTGTCGATGTCTTCAGGTCATGGCATTCATCTCTCAACCCCTTCCGTACAGCCGATGGGTCTGGGCGCCTCTACGCCTATGGGCATCTACCGCTGTATGCCATGGTGATTGTCGAGCGGCTGATCAACGTCTCCGGCCTGCCCCGCTTCGACCGTCTGATGCTTGCCGGGCGGGCCGTATCTGCACTGTTCGATACGCTTACAATTCTGGCAGTGTGGCTGTTGGGGCGAGATCTGTTCGAGATAGCGGGGAGGGAGCACGACACCGACAATCTATTTTACCGCAGAGAGTACAGAGAAAAACTAAAAGAAATCTCTGCGATCTCTGCGGTAAATCTAGAGCATGCAGACGGACAGATGTCTGTAAGTGAGCGCTCATGCGGATGGGCGGGGGTTGTAGGAGCAGGGTTGTGTGCTGTGGCTGTGCTGCATATTCAGAATGCCCATTTTGGGACGGTGGATACGGCTCTGGCATTGTTCGCGACGCTCAGCGTGTGGCTGCTGGTTCGATACACGCGGACCCGGCAGCATCGATGGAGCACTCTGGCGGGTGTTTGTGTTGGGCTGGCAGCCGGGTGCAAGGCATCGGGCGTGCTGTTGGTCTTCCCCGTCGCCGCGGCCTACGTGACATGGCGCACACGGGCGGGCTCAGAGGGAAAGGCTCGCAGGCGGCCGGGGATATCGAATCAGAAAGCGCTGTGGCTGACGGCGCCGGCTGCCATTCTGGCCTTTGCGCTGACCAACCCTTATGCACTGCTCGATCCGGTGCCGTTCCTCGACAGCCTGGCCACGCAAGCGGCGATGACATCCGGCGCGCCGGACTGGGATTTCACCCGCCAGTACATCGGGACGCCGCCGCTCGTATACCCCATCGAGCAGCAGGCGCGGTGGGGATTGGGACTGCCACTCACGTTGGCGGCCTATGGCGGATTGGCCTGGGCTGCCTGGCGGGCCTTCAGAGAACGCTCGCGGATGCTGGCGGTGGCGGTAGTCTGGGCTGCGGCGGCGCTGCTGGGAGGTGGGGTGCAGATGGTGAAGTTCCCGCGCTACCTGCTCCCGCTCACGCCCACACTGTTTGCACTGGCCGGCGGGATGCTCACCATACCACTGAAGAGCGCCGCGAAAGAACATCGGGCGATGGCATGGCTGCGAGGCGCATGCATAATGGTAATTGTGGCACCCACTGTGCTCTACGCGCTGGCCTTCGAGGGCATGTATCGACAGCCCCACCCGTGGGTGGCGGCCAGCCGGTGGAGCTACCAGTCGATGCCCCCCGGCACCCGCGTCGCCGTGGAGCAGGACGACGCGCTGCCGCTCGATATCACCCTCGATGGGCAGCTGCGGCTGGGCGAGAAGCACGTCGAGACCTGCACCCTTACCCCCTTTGCCGAGCCTGACGACGAGACCAAGCTGAACGAGCACCTGCGCTGCCTGGCTGGCGCCGAGTACCTGATCGTGGCCAGCAGCCGGCACTATGGAGTAATCCCGCGGCTCGATGAGCGTTACCCGCTGACAGCAGCATACTACCGGGCTCTGTTTGGTGGTGAGCTGGGCTTTGAGCTGACCCGCACCTTCGAGCGCCCCCCTACCCTGCTGGGGTGGTCGCTGGTGGACGATCCGTTCCGGCGGGCCGGGCTGCCAAACCCGCTGGGCGGCTGGGGTGATCGGGCCATCAACCTGGGCCTCGCCGACGAGGCTTTTACCCTTTACGATCACCCGTTGGTGCTGGTGTTCCGCAACCAGGGGCGGTTTTCGGCAGAGCGGATGCGGGATGTAGTTGAGGCAGGCGTGGAATCGCGGACAGAGTGATGCTGACAGACAGGCAGCGAGCCAGGCCTGGGAACCATGTTCAATACCGTCACGACGGGCCAAACGAAGGATGGACGAAGTCAGAACGAAGAACGTCCCCTGGCCATTCCACGGAGGAAAAGCTTCGACCAGGCTCAGTAATTGTGTCATGCATACTGCACTTGCTGCGGGCAACCCCCGTGTATCAGAACTGTTACCCGATGTTTCCAGCTTGTTACAACCGCACCCCATCCTGACACATCAGGGATGGTATAGTGGTAACTGCTCAGCTCTTAGCTGTTGGCTCTTAGCTTTTAGCTTTTCAAGCCTCAATCTGTGACTTGTAAACTCAGACTGGATACTCGTCAAGTCTCACGTTTTACATATTTACCTTTTACGCATTACCTATAGCTACAGTAAGAAGCGCCAGGTAGCTGAGTAGTTACATATAGTGGTTGGTATGAAGTTGACGACAAAGGCTGCCTGCCGATTTCGGGGAACTCAACATGAGGCGCCCCACACCACAAAGAGATGAAAATGAGCTCATCGACAGCAAGTTGGGTGGCGGTTGACGTTCACAACCGGGAGAGTGTTCTTATGAAGGCCTGTGCTTGCGCCGCCACCCAACCTACAAGGATGGTACACATTAACTCATGCCTCATCCCTCATGACTCAAGCCGGCTTTCAAGGGAGACCACGACAATGACCACAAAACACTTTATTCCGATCCTGGTTGGCACGGTGTTGATTGCTTGCAATGCCTGCGCATCGAGAACGCCGACGACCACGCTTACACCTACCGCACCTGCCGCTACTGCAACGCGCGCCCCTCGGCCCACCACCACGCCGACCATGGCACCATCGGCCACACCGGATGTGCCGCTGTATGATGACGGGGCGTGGCTGCTGTTCCAAGGGTGGGATCCAGACAGTGATGAAGTAGATAGCCATTTGTGGGCAGTGAACTGGGACGGCACCGGATTGACTGACTTGCTGCCGGATTTCTTCGTATGGCAGTACGAGGTTCAGCCGATAGTCGATGGCTCTCCAGGTCGCTATGTGGCAGCGATCACGAGTTATGGCTGGAGTGCGCAGTTCATGTTCACCCTCGCTCATCTGCCGGATGGGAAAGTCGTCGCCAACATTCCACTCACCAATCCGCAGACTGAACTCGTTGACTACCCTACTGAGGATGATGCAGATTACAGAGACTATTGGCGCCGCGCAGCACCCTCAATGTCGATCAGTGACCTGCGAAGTCTGGCTTGGTCGCCGGATGGAACACGGATAGCTTTCTCCGGCGCGCAAGATGGGACACAGACTGATGTATATGTCCTTTCACTCACAGATGGTAGCGTCTCGCGTCTGACCTGGGACCAACATCAGCACCACGCATCGAACCTGCTGTGGTCATCCGACGGACAGTATGTTGCCTATGACGGTGTTTCTTCTGCCCTAGGAACCTATCCCCGCTACCGGGTCGATGGGATTTGGGTGGTTCGGGCAGATGGTTCGGGGACATGGCAGGTTGCTTCCGAGGATGAGTGGCCAACTGACAGCGAATGGTCAAATCGCCCGCAAAAGCAGGAGTGGACATCAAATCACACCATTGCTGCATATGCGTTGAACACCGCCCATGATTCTCCTGATACTCTGAGAGAGATCGATGTGGAGACCGGGAGATCATCTACCATCTTCGATGGCAGCTATTGCGGAGCAGCTTTTTCGCCGGAGCAAGGTGTTTGGCTTGTATCGAATGACACCATGGATGCGTATCTGATTAAGGATGGCGTCACGAACAAGGTGGAGCCGCTCAGTTTCTATTGGCCGATATGGTCAGCTGACCTGAATGCCTTTGTCACCAAACAAGGACTTGTCAACACTGATGGAAAGCAAACGACACTTGATCTGCCCTGGGGCCTCCCTCTAGTCTCTCCAGATGGGGCATACTGGGCATATCCTGACCTATGGATTGGAGAGATCGGAAAGCAGCCACGGCAGATTTCTGATGCACGATTTGGGGTTCTTCAGTGGAGTTCAAACAGCCGCTCGGTGTTGGTGTCCAAGGAATGGGTGAGCGATGACAAAGCGAGGGGATTACAGTATGTCGCCATCGCACCGGACTTCGAGCTTCGCCCGATCAGCCAGTATGTCGCCAGCAGATATATAGGTCCTTGGATGAATGGGCTGCATCTGGGTGACTAGGGGATACCAACTGCCAGACACAGACAATCAGGAGGAGACCTCTATGCATCGATTAGCATCACGCATCAAGCTCATCACGGCAGCTTGCCTGCTGGCGGGCTGAAGAAGCCCTCTAGGAGGATGAAAGGAGGATGCCTGGACGACACTTGGACGATGCCTCCTCCAGTCTTCTTCTCACTTCACTCCAGGGCCCGAAACACACCACCTCTGGCTGCTCTCTGGTCATTTGTGGTCAAGTACACTAGAATGGGGCCTCGTTTGGGGATACATCGAAAACGCGTGCACAAAAAACATGTCAGGCAGCGTAGCTGACGCTATGGATTCCCGCTTTCGCGGGAATGACAACCTTTGCGTGCACATATAGAAAACCGCCCAGCATCACATCGAAGGATATCATGCACACGAACCGAAACTCTCATCTCTCGCGGCGCAGCTTCTTGCGCTGGGGCCTCGCGGCCAGTGGTGTGACGCTGCTGGGTACGCTTGGCGGGTGCCGACAGGATCAGAAGTGCTCACTCGATTCACTGGGCATCGTTCCGCGTGCTGAGTGGGGAGCGGCTGAGCCGCGAATCGAGGATTCGGAGGAAGGGGTCTACGACCCGGTCAGCAACCCCGAAGGGTGGCTGGTGTACAGCGAGCCGCTGGAGGATGTACTGAACACCATCATCGTCCACCACTCCGCCTTACCGGTCAGCGACGGGCCGCGCGAGATCCAGCAGCTGCACTTCGACTTCAAGGATTACGCCGACATTGCCTACCACTTTGTGATCGATGAAACCGGGACGATCTACGAAGGGCGAGCCCTCAATGTGAGAGGCGCCCACACCGGCGGATACAACACCGGCACGGTGGGCATAGTGCTGCTGGGCGACTTCCAGATCATCGAGCCCACCGATGCGCAACTTTCGGCGCTGCGGATATTGAGCGCCTACCTGATCGACCGCTATGGCATCACTCACATGGCAGGGCATCGAAGCTTCATGCCGGGTGTGACCGAATGCCCTGGCGCTAATTTAGAATACCTGCTGCCTGACCTGGCCGTCGAACTGGACATCGAATTTGGCACAGGAGGGTATCGAGGGCCGTAGGCAGCGGACAAGGATACAAGTTTGCAAGTGAGCAAGTTTGCAGGTTTGCAGGTATGCAAGTGGGCAGGGCTGGAACAGACAGCTAGCAGGTGAAAGAGCACCAAGATAGAGGAACGGAGAGGTAAGGAAACCATGGATCAGGAAATTTCCATCGAGCTGGGAAGCATAACCAATCTACATATCACAGAGACTCCCGACGATCCGGACAAATATACCCTGCACTTCCACACAGCGGGTGGCGATAAACAGCAGTGCCTTTTTTCCGAGGGTGGGATCCGGCTGCTGTGGCATTTCCTGACACAGACGCTTTACCCGCGTGCAGCTGATTCACTCACCAGCAAATCGGCAACGGCAGAGCAAAGAGTGACCTCATCAACATCCGCCATCTACCTGGTAAGAGTAGCTGACAGGGATGGGGAGATCGAAATCACCGGTGCAAGCGCAGTGGGTAGATGGCGCTTCCGCGTCTCACACGACGATGGTCACGAGCTATGGACACTCCTGGAAGATGTGCTGCAAAATGTATCACCACCGGCTTGAGGATGATCGCAAAATGAACCAACCGTTTCCAGACTTGGGCTTGAGCTTCATTGGCTGCTTCACAGAGATCAGGGCGCTAACCCGGCAGGATCGAGTGGCAATCCCAATGGGATCGCAGCCGGGCGAACGATGAATGCTACGCATCTGTTCGGATGGGTTCTTAATCCTGCTCGCGGCGGGCAGCTATGCGGACAGCATTTTCTATGGGCTGATCGGATACCAGGATCAGGTAGCCACCGCCGCCTGCGCCTGAGAGCTTCCAGCCCAGGGCCTTACTTCCGTACTGCTCGATCAGTTTGGCAACGGTGTCGTTCATCATATTGGGGAACATGGCAATCTGAGCCTCGAACGATTCCCGAAAATGGCAGCCGAAGCGCACAACATCGCGATCCAGGATAGCCTGCCAACAGCTCTCGGTGGCCTCGGCCAGGGCTTTGGCCCGCTCGCGGTTGATGGTTGTATCGGCCAGTACGTCGAATTCAGCGTGGCGAGGACCCAGTGTCATCAGATACAGCGAGTCTTCAACAAAGTGCAAAGTACGTTCATCGCAGGTGTGGTCGATGCGGGAAGGCCAGTACTCGCCCTCATAGTAAGCCTTGGCAAGGCCAGGGAAAACAAGACCGATGGAATCCTGGGAGCCGGAGATGACTTTGGTGCCGGGCGGATTGTCGTAGCAGAACAGGATTCTGGCCAGCTTCTCATGATCGCCGGGCGGGATTTTGGGGCCCCATAGGTCAAGGGCCGTCCGCCGCGTACTGGATGCCATGCCGCTGCGCTCGTTGAACTCCAGGGTCGGCTCCAGCGAGAGGGTGATCACCGAGCCGGGGAAGTGCTTGGAGACAAAGGGTTGATCGAGCCATCCACCGGCCAGGTCGATGCGGTAGGGCATCAGCGGCTGCTGTCTGAGAGCCGTCGTAGAACGTGGGCTCAAGCCAGGATGGGGCTGCCTCTTAAGAATCACATACTCGATTCCCAGATCTTCACACAGCTCGCGTTTTTCTGGCGTGTTGCCATCTTCGTTTACAACAAAGCAATCAGGCACGATCTCACGCAACTCCTCCTCGAAATCCAAAATCCCCGACCCTTGCGAGATGAAGGCCTTCTCAACATAGGATACTGACTGGACCATGAACATACGCTCATCTTCACTGTTGACCGGCAACCTGCCTTTTAGATCATAGACCGTCTTGTCTGAACCCAGGGCCACATACAAGGCTCCATAGGTCGAGGCTTCACGGAAGAACTCGATATGGCCGCTGTGCAACATATCGAAACAACCGCTGACGAAAGCTTTGCGGGACATGCACACCCCCTTACAAGCAGTGATGAGGCATAAGGTATAAGGCATGAGAAAAAGGTGCTGAGTGCCGAGAATTACGTCAACCGCGCTCCAGCGTTCTTACCTGAAAACAGCAACGAGCAGCGCGTAAGAGTCAGCGGCCAGAGACCATAAGCTTATATGCTAGACATTATCACGATTAAATTCTCCAAGCAGGAAAAGAGCCCTATTCTGAGTGTTACTGCATCTCAGAAAAATAAACCGTGATAATGTCTGCTATCAGCCATACGCCATCAGCTAGTCAGTATGGAAAACTTCTTCCATGTTGGCCCACCACTCACCCTCTACACGGGTCTCGATAGGAGCTTGCATGGGTTCCATGATAGCCCACCATTCTTGTGTCTTTGGGTCAGCAGCCATCTTGGCCATATCGGCCTCGAAGTCATCGCCAATATACTCAAAATACGCAAAGAGTGTGTTATCTTTGAGGAATATGGAATAGTTCCTGATGTTGCACCGGCGGATCATATCCAGGATTTCAGGCCAGACCGCGGCGTGATATTTCTTATATTCGTCCAGCGCCTCTGGTTTGACACCAATGATCTGCCCGCAGCGTTTCATGTGTAGACCTCGTCAAGCAACGGAAATATGAGGAAATGTCCCAAGTTTGACATTTTACCGGAGCAGCGTCAAGAGGTGATCGGGGATTGGGAATTGGGAGCAGGGATTGGAAAGATGTATCAACTTAAGGCAGTAAGGATATGGGTCTTGGTGAGCACAATCCGACATCATCGATGGTCTCCAGGTGTAAGTAAACTGAAAGTTAATTGTCAAGAGCCAAGCACTACGAGCGGTAATACTAAGCGACTCAACAAGTAGATACCACAAAGAGACAATGTCCACATTTGTGTAGACGCGGTAAAATATACGCAAAGATTGTTATCAGAAAGAGTGGTTAGTACAAAATCTACGAGAGTGACCTTGAGGGGGAGCGAACCACGTCGTCCGGCTTACAAGCTCTTGACTACCAGACGGTTAACCGGAAACTGTAATGGAAAATCAACCAACCGAGCACATGCCAATATCTTCTCCATACTGGGATATAGCCCCAAGGTCGACCACGGGAATTCCTCCCAGACCCCCCACCTGGCGCCTGGTCGTCAATGAGGCCATCGAGACAATCGTGCTGGCAGCCATTATCTGGCTTGTGATCAACGCCGCCACAGCTCGAGTCGTGGTCGACGGCCCGAGCATGAGACCCAACTTCACCACAGGACAGCTGCTGATTGTCAACCGGCTGGCGTATCGATTTGGCACATTGCAGCGCGGGGATGTGATTGTTTTCGATAATCCGCATGATGCCACCGATGAATATCTCATTAAGCGTGTTGTCGGTCTGCCTGGAGAGACAGTGGTTATCAATCAGGGCAGAGTCTACATAAGTGGAGAGCTGCTGCAAGAACCCTATTTGGCACCCGATTTGCTGACCAACAATGATGGCGAGTGGCACATTTCAGAGAATAGTTACTTTGTACTGGGCGATAACCGGCCACAATCGCACGACTCGCGAAGCTGGGGGACTTTGGATAAGGAGGATATCGTCGGCAAGGCCTGGATATCTTACTGGCCACTCAGCGACATAGGGCTGATCCCACACTACAGCTATACCAGCTCACAGTGAGGAAAGCGCTCAGTAGTTGACCGATAGCAGATAGCATTTTGTAAGCAACTGACGACATGACGACAGCCTATGATGAACGGCAAGCAGCAACAAACAGTGAGTTATACGTTGTATGTTCAGCACTTGCCATCAGTTAAAAATCGGCGTTGACAGGCCACGGGGGGATCGCTATAATCTCCTGCTGCCCCAATCATGGGGCATTGTTACTGAACTTATCTGAATACCGTCTTCCCCTGGCTGCTCTCACGAGATGCACGAACAGGTGGTAAGCGAAGAACGGAGCATTATGATGTACGCTATTGTCTGCATCGGCGGCAAGCAGTACCACGCCGAAACTGGTAGTACCATCGTTGTAGAGAAGCTGCCCTATGATGTGGGACACAGGATCAACTTTGAAGAAGTTCTGCTAATCAGTGACGGCGAGAATACAAAGATCGGTCAACCCTTCGTAGAAGGTGCCAGCGTCGACACAGAGATCGTAGAGCAGTTCAAGGGCAAGAAGATCGTCGTCTTCAAATATAAGCCCAAGATCCGCTACCGCCGTAAGCAAGGGCACAGGCAAAACTATACTCGCTTGCTGGTCAACCAGATCAGCATTGATGAGGGTAAAGCTAAGAAGACCCAGACCGCCAAGCAGGCCGAGGTGAGTGAAGAGGTTGTGACAAGCGGCGCTGAAAGTGTACCAGCAACCAAAAAAGCCAGCAGTGGGGAAGACAAACCAGCAGCCAAGAAGACCCGCTCGACCAAAAAAGCCAGCAGTGGGGAAGACAAACCAGCAGCCAAGAAGACCCGCTCGACCAAGAAAGCCAGCGACGGGGAAGACAAACCAGC
>JAFGMS010000475.1 GCA_016927375.1 Anaerolineae bacterium | reverse complement strand
GCTAAGTAGTTACGATAACGTTCTCTTAAGATGATCATAGCGTCTCAGCAGACGCCCTACGAATCCTCTTCTTCGATATCTTCTTCGGTGGAATACCACTCGGGCAAGACATCGGGGAGCGGCTTGAGGCCGGGACGCAGGCGGCGCAAGAATAAGAAGAGTAAAGCGGCGATCAGCAGCCCGCTCACGCCAACCGATATAAGCGGATGATCTTCGAACCAGGCCAGGAAAGTCGGCGGTGCCGGCGGCAGCGTATCGGCGAACTCGGTAGCAACTGTTGTGAAGCGCCATAAGGGGCCGACCGCGCGATCCCCCTGCCGGTCGATGGTTTCAATACGCCAGCTGTAGGTACGCAGTGGTGTAAGCTCGGGAATTTCGAGAAAAGGTATTCCACTGACCTGCGCCAGATAGGCCGGGTTATCGCCCTGACCAAAGTAGGCATCGTAGGTGAGAGGGTCACAAGGATCTGTGGGAGGGCCCCAGCTGAGGGCGAGCGACAAGGGGAGCTCGGTCTGCCCGTTGGGCGGATCGGGTGATTGGGGTACCGGCGGCAGAACCGGAGGCATCGCTGCATCGTAGCGCAGGGTGACGATCTGATTAGCTCCGGCAAGCATCAAGATGGGCTGCCCGGAGCTGTCTGAGCGGAACAGCAAATCGCCGGCATAGCTGCCGCGCCAGTAACCCGTCTCAGCCATGCCGGCAGGGCTCGATGCATCGAAGACGCGCAGCCCACATTGACCGTCAGCCACGTAGAGCGCCGCCCCATCGAGCGCAACAGCCAGCCCGTCGCCGGGGGTATCGGCATAGCCGCTCATCTGGGGACTGCGGGGGTCGGCCAACGAGAACAACGCCACCCCTCCTTCCCCTAACGCTACTGCGGCCCGAGAGCCATCGGGTGAGAAGGCTACATCGAGCGCCTGCGAGCCACTACTGGGAACCACCGTGAGAAGTCGAGGGGTATTTTGTGCGACAACACCTACTTCAAGGACATCGATGCCCCCTTCCCAGCTGACCAGCAGCCGCGTGTCACTGAGAGGCAGCAGATCGTTCACAAACCGGCCGGACGGCGACGTGTAGGTAAACAGGCGAACCGGATCAGACAGGTCAGACAGATCGACGACCAGCAAGCCGCCGTCGTGCAGGGCCAGATAAGCGCGCTCGCCGCTCCAGACAGCCTGGTCAATGGCACCAGGGGTGAACAGGGTGGTCTTCTCAGCCAGGGATTGGCCATCCCAATGCGCGATGGTCATCCCGCTTTCCAGGCTTAACAAGAGATCGCCCTGACAATCCATGTTCTTCTCATAGCAAACAACATCGATATGGCGTCCTGATGCAGCCAGCAGCAGGGTATCCAGCAATTCAGGCTGGGCAGGCCGGCTAATATCCCAGGCTGCCAGCGTCTCTCCCAGCGTAAAGAGCACATCTTCCCGGATGTGGAGTGAACGGACTGTTTCCTGGTGAAAGACGGCCCCAGATGCAAAGCCGCGAACATCGATGAGCCCTACGCCCTGCTCGCCGTAGGCAGCATAGGCCACCGGCCAATTAAGGGCGATGTCCTCAGCGGCCGTCTCCATGGTATTGTAGATCGATGTCTGTGTCTCAAGCTCGCTAACATTAATCAGGCGAAAGGTCTGGCCGGGCATCAGCGCCGCCAGAATGCCTTCCTGGAGGAACATCCCCTGCCCGGAGACTTCGGGCAGGGCGCCGGTCTCGTCGATGTACAGACGGTCGCGGCTGTCAAAAGACAGCTTATTGAGCGTCGTTCCTGCCAGGGCGTAAACTGTATGCCCATCGAGCCCAAAGAAGAGATCCGCCGGGTAACGCATATCGACCGAGCCGGCGGACCGGATGCCGCCAAAGGGATCGCCAACTTCGACCACAGCCAGCGAGCCGTCAGCGAGAGGCAGATAAGCCAGCCCATTCCGCAGGGCCACGTCTGTTGCCGGAGCAGGTGTGGAAACGCGGCGAATCGAAGAAAGATAAGAGCGGTCGTAGATCGACAGCCCGCCGGAACCGGCCACATAAACAAAACGATCATCGAGCGCTACACCTACAGCCGGGTCGGGCGTTTCACACTGCGCGAGCAGCCTCGGCGCCGATGAGCCGGCCAATGTATAAAGCGCCACACCGGCATCCCCCGCCGCGACTGCCACCGTATTACCATCCAGCGCCATATCGCGGACAGGCAAATTGCCCGAGACGTCCTGATCTACCACCGACCAACCCATCCGTCCCCCGGCCAACAGCCGGGTGTTATCGCCTGCCAGGTAGGCTGCCTCGGGAAGGGCATTGTACATGCCGCGCGGCATTAGCGCCCCGCCCTCGCTTAGCTCGTAGGCGCGCAAGCCGCCAAACCCTGCCGCCAGATAGACGTTACCGGACGAGGCCAGGACATGATAGGTACGTCCGGTTTGGCCAACGCTGTCCGTCTCGTAAGGATGATCGGGGGCCAGCAGGTTGAGCACGACAGCATCGGGGCCCTCATCTGCGCTGGTCAGAAAGGCATAATTCCGCCATACACTGATGCGCCCGACCTGGCTCAGGCCGGCGTACGAGCGCAGATAAACAGGCTCGGCAGTCGCTCCGGCATCGAAGATAGTAATCTGATTGCCGCTCAGGGCGTAAAAGGTTGCATCGTTGGCGATTACATACTGTGCAGGCGTCTCGACACGAGCCAGACGCCCCAGATGGTCGGGGCGAGAGACATCGGCTACCAGGAAATCGTCACCCTCGGAGAGAAAGGCCCGCTTGCCGGAGATGGAGACGCTGAGGACGCTCTTGCCAGCTTGTGGGGGAAGCGTGCCCTTGATGATAGGTGTATCGGGGTGGACGACATCGACCGAGACCAGCCCGGCCTCTCCGACAGCTACATGGAGCGCATCGCCGCGCCTGGCTATATCGAGCGCCTCACCCGGCAGTGGGAACATCTCGACCGGCGTCTCACTTGTAGCGTCGATGATGGCAAGCCCTGCCTTCCCACAAGCGACATACAGGTAGCCGTCGTGGTAAAGCAGCGCATTGGCCGGACCCTCCAGAGCTATCAAACCGGCCAATCGCGGCACTGCCTGATTGCTGACATCGACGATGCCCACGCCTTCATCACCCAGGGCGATAAATGCTCGGCCATCTGCGACGGCAATGCCTTGGGGTACAACCGGGTCGCCCGAGGGCGCTCTGATCAAGAGAACGGCCATCTCCAGAGGCCGGTAGCGGCTGCCCACATCGAAGATACGCAGCCCATCTTCCCCGACAACGTAGACGACATCCTCTTCGATCCACAGATCGTAGGCGGGCCGGTCAGCCTCGCCATAGAGCTGCACGAGGCGGTCGGGCGCAGCAAGCCAGAGGATCTTGAGCCCATCGGCGGCGTCGGCCACGTAGGCAAATTCATCCCGGATAAATATGCGACGGCCATCGCGCAGCGGCGCATGGCGCCCGACGACGGGCTGCCCTGCGGAGGCCGGATCGACCAGCAGGGTGCGTCCCCGGCTGCCGACCACCAGCAGCGAGCCGGCCAGAGCAACGGCATCAGCGGGCTTGACTGCATCGATGGTCTGGGCGAGGCGCGGCGCGGCGGGATCGGAGAGATCGACCTGGTGGATGCCGAAAGGGCCGCCGGCAACATAGGCCACCCGCCTATCTTGGGAAAGCGTCACATCGAGCGCGCCGCCGGGTACAGGAAGCGTCGCCAGCGGCTCAGCTGTACCCTCCGAATGGGTGCGCAGAACACGCAGTCCCACATCGCGAGCGGCAATGACGACCAAATCGCCTTGAACAGCCAGGGCCTGGCCGCCACCGGGTGTAAACCCGGCCGGGTTGGGGAGAGCATCGCTGCCGGACAAGACAACCAGCCCATCTCCGGTAAGCGCCAACTGGTAGGAAGCTGACTCGGCCAGCGCCAGGATGGAGCCATGACCGAGATCGGTGCGACCTAACTCGTGGGCAGGCCGAACCGACATATCCAGCCGCAGGAGCGTCGAGCCCTCGGCAGCCAGGACAGTGCCATCAGGCCGGTGGAGAGCGGCAGTGACCAGCCCACCTATCCGGTCGAGCTGTTGGACGCGCTGGGCATCGACGGTAGGAGCTTCGCCATCCATCCCCCTGCCTTGCTTGTAGCTCGATAAGGCAATGGGTACAAGGAGAAGGAGAGAGATGGCGAGAATGACAATATGGGGTAAGGGTCTGGACTTCACGCGAAGATAGTAGCCGATGATCGGGGGTTTGTCGATAATGGAGGAACGGCGGTCTATAACTCACAGTCTAGAATTCATGGTGTATTGCTGGTGACGGATTTGAATTGGGTGATTATGGGATTACAGATGAATATCCGTAACCAGCTCAAAAGGCCTATGTCATAGGCGGGTGTACCGCGCCATGTTTGCTATGAAGGCGTATGGATTCCCGCAAAAGCGGGAATGACAAACCTCGCATGCGCAGGAAGCGGCAGGTATTGAGGTAAGTGCCCGGACTAAAAGTAAAGGTTCCTATGGTCGACGACATATGGTCGTCGACCATAGGTCGTATAACAGCAGTTCCCGCTTTGGAGATTTGCAGCAGGGATTGCTGACAAAAACCCTGTTTTTTGCTCTGCGTTCTCTGCCACGACCTTCGGTCGTCTCTCTGCGGTGAAACCGTTTTTTTCTGGGCGCATTCTTTCAAACCGGGAATTGCTGGTCGTATAAAATGTAAAGGTTTGTGAGCGTCAGTGATATAGACTTTCCACTCCGGTTCATTCTCTTGTACAATGCTATCAGGCGATATTGTTTGCAGGTGAGACAAAGATGGCTTTTCACGTTCTGCTCAGTTGAGTTCTACTCTTAAGCCGGTGACATCAAGACTTGCGACAAACAGAGCGATTTGGGTACCAGGAGAACAGATAAATGAGCGAATTAAAAGTCGAAAAACTGCCTGATGAACCGATTGTTGTGGTCTGGCTATCAAGCTCGGTACATATTGATAGTCTGGAAATCTACCAGGAACGCACACACCAGACCATAGAACTGCTGGATTCTATGGAAGAACCCGTCTACTATGTCTACGATCTGAGTGAAGCCAAACTCAACATCGCGGAGATAGTCTTAGGGGCTAACAAGGGGGCAGGAAGCTCCGCAAGCTCTCTCCGCCACCCTAATGTCAAGGAAGTGCTTGTTGTCACACAATCTAATCTAATCAAGCTGGCGGCGAAAGGGCTGAACACCGAGATCTTCGGCTTCGTGCCGGTGTCGGTTTTTGACACACTTGACGAGGCATTAGAATATGCGCACTCCCAGAACGCTGCAAGCTAAGCGAGGAGATAGCCGCTGAGAGCAATCTTCAAGAGAGACCTGGTCACCATTCAACCTCTTGGCTCAAAGACCAGATCATCCAATGCGTATGGAAGCCTCACATTTCTATTGTCTACTACGAGCAAGTCAGAAAGATATGCCATCTGGTCAGTGCTTCTGATCAGAACTCTGTCCTCTTCTTGGGCCAGGTAGCTGGCGAGGTGAGCGAAATCGCTGCGTGCATGGAAGAATGCCACCAGGCGCCTGAATAATTTCGGTAGGATCACAATATCATCAGTAATTGTAGAAGTGCCGGACAAAGTAAAGTCGTTGGTTTTATCCAGCTCCCAGAGACCGACCATACCTTTCCGGCCGGCAGCTGCAATCTCTGCAAAGTAGTTCAGCAAATCATCTTCCATTGTGGTATAGAATGTTGGGTAGACAAGCCCCTTCTTTGCCAGTTTTACGTTGACGCACTGATCGAGAGGCAAATCTGCCAGGGTAACCTCATCACCATCATTAAGCTGGACATCATCGGCAAAGACCAGAGAGATCGGACGATCACACATATCGAGTGCCGGACTTGCTATAAAGCCTTTTACACCATCTTTAGCAGAGTGAACCTTAGCGAGACTGAGGCTCAAGACAACATCGTGAATGCCAAGTAGTTCAAAGAGGGTTTCAAGAGCGGGAATTCCAAATGAACGAGGCTGAGATAATCCCTTGTAATGCATTTCCAGCATATCGATGGCCTCAAACCGTAGTCTCTTCCTCTGGCCGGGGCTGCGCTTCTTCCAATCAAAGAAGTCCCAATGGTTGGCATCGACGGGCTTGAACTTGATGGTATTTTCACTCAAGGTATACCCGGCAATATGAAATGTCCCTTTGATGATTTTGTATCTCATCTCTGTCTCTTTTCTGCCTTATCTGAGGCATGACAGTTATCTTGTATTCTGTTCATTATAGACAGAATCGTCTGTCCCGAAAGTTAATTGTCGGCCATTTTGCCTCATCGCTATCTCTTACTCTGGAGCCAGGCCAGATTGCATCGTTATGCTTTATGCTGAATACTGACCGCTGATAGACAACCGATGGCTGATAGCTGACCAGTTGTCTCCCAAGTTTGTAAAGGCTGTAAGCGGTGCAAACGCAGCCTGTTCGTGTTTGCTTCTCTCCCTCGACCATGCCCCCTTCTAACACATCTATTTCAAGGGTTACCAGATGGGAGTTTTCTGTGTCTACGCAACCAGATATTGAAACATATCCGGATGTCAGTGTAGCCTGCGTATTGAGTTTACTGCTGACGAGCAGAGGATGCCCTACTGAGCCCTGTGGTGATTGGCAAAGTGATCTCTAAAAGTCACTCTGCCGTTGCTGTTTCCAGTTCCGCTGGCCCCAACGCCAGGTCGTCGAGGCTGCGCAGCTCGCGGTAGGTAAGTGTCCAGGTGCTGGAAAGGAAGGCGATCCGCAAGCCATCGAGGAAGGTGAGCGGGATCGCCAGTATCAGGACGAAGACAATGGCACCTGTGAATGCTGCTGTAAGCAGCTGGCCCACCAGGGACATGAATAGCCCGGCAATCAGGGCAGTTGGTATCGCTATGATGAGCCCCACAATGACCGCCACGACCAGAACCAGCACCCCGATGGGCATCATGACAATCGGCCAGCCGATGCGGATGCCAAGCACGATCAGCCACATCAGCACGACATCCTTCAGATGCTGCCTGACGACGTTGTAGCCCTGGTGGAGCGCATCGATGACGCCCAGCTCGCTGAGCGCGCAAGCACGGTGAGCGAAGTACTGGATCAATCTCACCGCCTCACCTGCGATAATTGCCATGAAGATGACCAGAAAGAACAGACCGGCCGCGGCTACGCCGGCGATGATGCTGATGGCGAGATTGCCGGTTATCAATAATAAAAGGGGCGAAGCTGCCAGCAACAGAGCCAGCATGAAGATCGATATGGCTGTTACTGCCACGAGCAGATTGATCAGGAAGATGCGCCAGGCGGCGCGCGACCAGCCCATCCGGAACCCCTGGCGCACGCTGCTTGGCTCACCCGTGTTTTCGTACTGGTCGACCATTTTGATCAGCGCTGTCTCGCTCACATAGCGTGCGATGGTCATCAAGATGATCAGAACCAGCACAATACATGTGGCAGCGACGGCCATGGTGATCACCGTCCGGAGAGGGTCCGGCCCGAGTATGTCTTGAACCGATTGCTCAAGTGCATCGACCTCGCTTTGAAGCTCTGGCAGGTTCTCTTCAAGCCACTTCTCTTCTGGCTCGAAACTGGAAGGAGGGGGTTGGTCACCCGAAGAGCCGGAATTGTTAAGGAGCGTCGATTGGCCCCAAGAGACAGTCGTCAACGCCAGGATGATCCCAAAGGCCCACAGTGCCCGGTAACGTGTGATGATGTGCCAGGCCCGCTTCAGTATCTTCATATGATCCATATCGTTCGTCCTTTGCAGTTACTTAGTCCGGCTTGCATGCAAGACAAAGTAGGCTTTGAGAGGTGATAGGTAACGAGTGATGCGTGATAAGCTGGTTGCGTGTTGTGTCTTGTTTTTTACGTTTCACGCCTCACGTTTCATTCTGTGTATGTTGACGACCTACCCACCAGCTTACCAGCCAGCTCAGATATAGCAAACCAATCACCATCGACAAGCCAATATTCAGCCCGATGCTCC
The DNA here is from genome assembly GCA_016927375.1 of Anaerolineae bacterium. Classification (GTDB taxonomy): domain Bacteria; phylum Chloroflexota; class Anaerolineae; order Aggregatilineales; family UBA3940; genus JAFGMS01. Next base: position 2,884 of record JAFGMS010000475.1, on the reverse strand, counting down.
AGAGCAGCAGTTCGTTTCTGTTTAGCGAAATCAAGGCGCCCTGACTGAGAAGGTCACCCAGGCCGAAGGTCAACCCGAGCAGTATCAGGTCTATGACGATGAACAGGGCCTGGATAAAGGCCCACATCCCAAAAAGGCCGAAGGGTATTGCCCGCCAACTTATGTTGAGTGACCCTCGCCGGTTTGCTTCCTCCTGCCGGCGCGGGAGACGCAGCCCTACCTGTGCCACAAATCGGTCAGGCGGCATCAGGTGGGCAGGGGAGGGGCTTTCCTGCAGCAGTGCTGAAAGGTTTTGTAGGGCCTCTAGCTCTGAACGGCATTCCTTGCAGCTCGCCAGGTGACTTTCTACCTGCTGCAAGCGGCGCCCGTGCAGTTCACCGTCGTGATAGGCTTCTAACCAGGCATGTACGTGTTCGTCCATTTGCTTAGACCTCCACATGAGATGCCAGCGCTTCCAGCATCAGCTTGCGTGCGTAGCTCAGCCGGGACATGACTGTGCCGATGGGGATATCGAGGGTATCGGCGATTTCCTGGTAGGAGAGTTCTTCGTATTCTCGCAGAACCAGCACGGCACGGCTGGCCGGCGGCAGCGCCAGGACCGTCTGGCGTACGTATTCGGCACGCTCCATGTTTTCTACCGCTGCTTCTGGCGAAGGGCCGGAAGCAGCCAGGGGCAGGGCGTCTACATCTACCGTTTGCTTTTCACCGCGCAGCACGTCCAATGCTACGTTGGTCGCGATGCGGTACAGCCAGTTGCGGAAGGGCGAGCGGGGCTGGTAGCCGGGGAGATGCTGCCAGGCACGGATAAAGGCCTCTTGGGCCGCATCCTCTGCCATGTTCGCATCCCCGCACAGTCGATACACCACGGTCACGACTCCTTCCCGGTGGTGACGAACCAGCTCGCCAAAAGCTTGCCGATCACCTTGCTGGGCCTGGGTAATCAGGTCGAGTTCGGTTTCTTCTATCGTCGCCGTCGGGCTTAGCACCAGGGCTCCGTTCTGTTAGCTGATGGCATATGGCGTATGGCTAATAGCTTATGATTGCTGGGGAGTACCTCACCCAATGTGCTGTTATGCCTATATGCCGGCCTGCCAATTTGCAAACTTGCAGACCTGCAAACTTGCCACATTATCCAAAGGCTTCAGCCTGTATACCAATAGAGACTTTCTGCATGATTACTCTGTCTCTCATACCTATAACGTGTCTGGCCGGCGTTTTATTCGATCGATGCTGCGCAGTGTGTCGATCTTATGTCAAGAATACATAAAGGAAAAGGGTGGTCTTTTGAGGGACCACCCCCGGAAAGAAATGGGCTTATCTTCTTAAGCAGGCGCCTGATCAGCCTGTGGGCCTGTTTGAGGCAGCGGCGCCGGCTCCAGCACCCGCATGGCATGCAGCTCCCGGTAGGTGAGCGTCCATGTGCTGGAGAGGAACACTTCACGCAGTCCTTCCAGGAAGATGAGCGGCAGGGCCAACACCAGCATGAAGATGACACCTCCCGTCACGCCGCCGACTATCCAGGCAGTGGCTGAACCGGACACCAACACAGTGATGCCACCAACGATCAGCGCCAGGAGGCCGCCGGCCAGGATACCTGCCAGCATCAACAAGAGCACAGCAGGGATCAATGCAATTGGCCAGAGAAAACGCACAGCCGCCGTGATCAGCCACATCAGGCCAACATCCTTCAGATGGCTTCGTGCCAGGGTGTACCCCTTATTGACCGAGGCACCCACGCCCAGCTCATCGAGCGTACATGCCCGGCGGGCGAAGTGCTTCAGCAGCCTGAGTGCCTCGCCGGCGGCAATCGCCGCGATGATCAACAAGAGGAAAAGGCCGCTGGTGGTCACTGTGCCGATGATCCCGGCCACGGTGCTCTGTGTGGTCCACAGCAGCAGCGGGGCAAAGGCTATCAGGAACAGAACCAGGAAGGCCAGGGCGGCTGGGATGTCGATGAGCAGGTCGATTAGGAACAGCTTCCACGCAGCGCGTGACCATCCCATCTTGAAGCCCTCCCGCACGGTTTTCTGGGTCTCGGTCGCCTCCTGATCGTCCACCATACGTATCAGTGCTGTCTCGCTGACATAACGTGCGATGGTGCCAACGATGGCCAGGATGAGCAGGGCGATAGCCGTTACGATGGCAATGGTGATGATCGTGTCCTTGATGTTCGCGGGAATTCCGTCGGCAAACTGTTGGTTGATTTCCTCATTTGCCTGCTCGACACTTTCTTGCCACTGGTGGGGGAAGGTTTCTTCCGGTTCCCAGGTATTCTCGGATATACGGTCGGGTCGATGGTTACCGCCGCCTCCACCACCGCCGCTCCAGGCTGTGCCTGCCGAGACTGTGGTCAGTGCCAGGATGATGCCAAAGACCCACAATGCCCGGTAATGCAGCATCGTGTGCCAGGCTCGTTTCAAAATATCAGTGTGTTTCATCTCTTTATCTCTCTTTCACGTAACAATTCTTCGAACAACCGGCCTCAGAACTTAGAACTCTCCCGGGACTTTCGCTCTTTAGCTTATGGTTTCTACCTCTTTAACGAGACTGGTGGGGGGTTTATTCGGTTGGGGGCTGATTTCGGTGCGGACTTACTGGAGAAGGTGCTGGATTTTCGCCTTTTTTCGCGATCAGGATATGCCTCACCACAGAAACCGCAGAGAAAATCGAAGAAACTCTGCGGGCTTGGCGCTCTCTGCAGTGAATCTGGTAGCACCCGGAAATAACGTGGAGAAGCCGGTCAAGCCTGGTTTGGCGCTCACAACCTTACCCCTGAGAAGCGTAGCAGCGCGATAGGCGATCTGCGTCCCCTCTCCGCCGGGCGGAGAGGGGGACGTCGCCGACGTGGCTATCAGCCACCGTTGCAGGGGGTGAGGTTCAGCGC
>JAFGMS010000474.1 GCA_016927375.1 Anaerolineae bacterium | reverse complement strand
GATTGTTGGGTTGCTGAAACGGTTTGTGCTCTATCCGCTCCCTCAATAATTGGTTTCAGGCCCTAAAAAATGACCGAAAGATGCGTTGCATAGGTCACTCGTAGGCAAATCCTTACATATTTACTCGTCCGGCACGGCTACTATCTAGTCTTTCGCGGCATAAGTAAGCCGTCAGTTATGGTTACCTACGAAACACTTAAACAGTTGGGTATGAAGGGCATTTTTACTACCGGGCTATTTCTACCCAACTGTACTAGCGACAGCAATTCCCGCTTTGGAAGTTTGCCGTTGGAGTTACTGATGCAATCTTCTGTTTTTTCTCTGCGCTCTCTGCGTTCTCTGCGGTGAAACAGCTTTCTCAGGGCGCATTATCTGCACATTGGTTCAAACCGGGAACTGCTGTACTAGCGAGAACTTTTCCGGGAAACTATACTAGCCGCCGGCCATATGCCGCAGTTTTACACAATATCGGCGATATGCGATATGCAATATGCTATAAGCCATCGGCCATTTGAAACCTGCACAATTCAATAGAGGCTTCCATCGTGATCAACACTCAACGATTACATTACATTGATGCCATACGCGTGATTGTGATTGCGCTCCTGGTAATCTTTCATACTGGCCTGATCTTCACTCCTTTTGTCCGGTTTGTTATTACCAATCGGGAAACGAGCATCGACCTTGCCGTCGTGACGGTTGCACTTCTGCATCCCTGGCAGATGCCTCTGCTTTTCTTCATCTCCGGAATGAGCGCCTATTTCTCCTTGCGAAAGCGCAGTGCCGGCCATTTTGTCCGGGAGCGCATCGAGCGGCTCTTTGTACCCTTCCTCGTTGGCCTGGTGTTCCTCATCCCGCCACAGGTATACTGCGACACCGTCTCGCGAGGGATTTTCCGGGGGAGCCTGGTGGATTTCTACAAATTCTACTTCACTACCGGGCTGCAAAAGGGGTATTTCTCGTGGCACCACCTGTGGTTCATCCTTTACCTGCTTGTCATCACGCTGATCACGCTTCCCCTCCTAAAGGGTCCAGGCCAAAGCTGGTTCGGAAGGGTAATCGACAGGCTGGGTAACACGGTTTCGAAACGCAACATTCTGCTGCTCGGCGCACTGCCGCTGGTGGTGACGGAAACGCTGTTTCGAGCCCGGTGGCCGGGTTACTACTACAATCTCTACAGCGATTGGGCCAATGTGTGCCTGTTCCTGTTGGTGTTCATTTATGGTTACATGACAGCAGCTAACACACGCATTCAACAGACCTTCTACAAAACCTGGAAGCCTGCTCTCGCCATCGCAGTTCCTATCACAGCGGTGCTGCTGCTGATCATCAAGCTCAATGGGGATTGGCTGTCTTTTGCCTACTCAAATCCCTTTTACTATCTTTACACGACAATATCAGCGCTCAATATGTGGTGCTGGATCGTGGGAATCCTCGGTGTGGCACACGCGGTCATCGGTCGCCCTCTGCCTCTGGTGCAAAAGGCAGCCAGGTTGTCCTATCCTTTTTACATCTTCCACCAGACGCTTCTGATACTGATCGCTTTCCATGTCATCTCTACTGAGCTAAGCGTGCTTGCCAAATTTCTCCTGATTGTGGTATTAACATATGTGACGACATCTTTGGCTGTCATGCTCTTGGACTGGTTTCCATTACTACACCCGCTATTCGGCGTTAAAGGCAATTTGCCAGTCACACAGAATACACTTCCTCAAGCAGCGAAGTAGCAGAGAGCGGTCCGACAAGGTACTACTCTCAACCGGCAAGCATTCTTGAGTAACGATATTGGCAGCCGATTGCATATCTCAACACATTTGAGGGGAGGCTCGTCATGGGAGATTTCTTGATCTGGGCTATTGTTGGTGTTGTCGCGGTTCTCCTTTTGATAGCGATTATTCTGATTCTTTCGCAGCCGGCGAGTGGTAATGAGGCCAGGCAGATCAAGAAGGGCTGGCAGGAGCTGGCCCGGCGTGCTTCTTTGAGATTCATACCACCAGACAAGTCGCTCGATGCCGCCAGCGTCAAGGGGTACTATCGCGGATATTATATGACACTGCGATTGCGGCTGCGTACAGCCCTGCGAAGGGACACACAGACTACCATAACGTACACCCGCATCGAGATGAGTTTGAAGAACGAGCGCAGAGTCTACGCAAGGTTGTATAAGAAAGGGGCATTCAAGCATACAGATAGGGCATTTGGTGTCCCTAATGTGGTCTTTGGCGTTGCAGAGCTGGACAATCGTTTCGAAGTCAAGAGCAGCCCTGCCGAATTCATCCCTGGGCTGCTTTCCTCTCGAAAAGAGCTTTACCAAAATCTCCTGAAGGTCCGTACCGAGCAAAATGTGGGGATTGAAGTTGAGGGGGATGTCCTGGTTTTCGAGCAGCAGGGGATCGTGACATCGCCTGATTACCTCTTGACAATCATGGATCTGCTTGCTGAGTTTGCGCAAGCTGTTGAGCACGGAGAGTAGTCTTCGAGGTGCCGGCTGACACGAATTTCTCTCAATGCAAGGTGGGTTTTATGCCCGCCCTAGCATTGCAGCCGCGATGTGCTGAATTTGTTTTGATTGGTGTAGTTTCGTGGAAAAAATCTCTCCTCTGCATAAGTCCTGAGGTTTGTTTTTACTGGTTACTGACACATATTTGGTGCAGCAAAAACATTTCGATCTTTTTCCAAAAACATTTCGATCTTTTTTCAAGGACATCTAGAAGATATCCGCCTCAAACAGTGTGGATCTATGTGGAATGGTAGTAAAAGCGTTCGTCAGAAACCTTTAGGGTCTGGGACCGGCCCCCGCTTTTCCACATTGAGTCCAAAGAAGGATGATGAATGACTACAGATGATGCCATTACCAGCACTCTATCATCAGATGCACAGACTGCTTACGATCTTGGTGACCTGACCGTGCAGCTTTTCGAACACATGCAGGGCCAGATCAACTTTGCCGATACCAAAGCCCAGCTAACACTGGCGGCCGATGCCTTGTTGGCTGCGGCCATCACGCCGTTGAGTCAGGAAGTAATGGCCGGCCTGTTAGGTAGTAGTGTGTCGCCTTTGTCACGCATCACTGGCTTGCTGGGGGTGGGTATGTTTGTTGCGTTACTGGTATCGGTCTATTTCTCGTTGGTGGTTGCCCGTCCTGTCTTGCATGTTTTTGGAGCCAGTAGCTCATTGTTCTACTTTGGGAACATCATCCAACACAGCGAAGCCGATTTCATCAAGGCCTTCTTGAGCCTGACCGATGATGAGATCAGGGCAGCATTGTTGGTACAGGTCTACGCCCGCTCAAAAATCGTCTGGCGCAAATTCAGAGCTATCCGTCACAGCTTGAGTTTTTTGGTGATAGCTCTGGTGTTATGGATTGCCACTCAAATCCTGCCGGCATTTGCAGGATGAAGCGGGGGAAAAAGGCTCCAGACAGGAACATATCATCTTTCTGCATTGCTGCTTCTCGTTCCCTGGGTTAGACTTCGGGACATGAAAACAATTGCCGTCATTCCCACCTATAATGAAGCTGAAAATATCCCCGATCTGATCCATGAGTTGTATGCGCTGGGCCTGCCTAACTTCTCAACTCTGATTGTGGATGACAATTCGCCGGATGGCACAGCTGATATTGCCGAAAGTGTGGCAGAGGAGAATACTATCCCTGTCTATGTGATGCGCAGGCCAAGTAAGCGAGGGCTTGGCACGGCATATAGAGACGGTTTCCAATGGGCGTTGAAGGTTGGGGCAGACGCTGTCGTTCAAATGGACGCGGATTTTTCGCATTCTCCATCGTATATTCCGCATATGCTCAGTTTGCTGAAAGAATATGACGTAGTAGTAGGATCGCGCTATGTGAAGGGCGGCAAGCTGGACGAGCGTTGGAGCTTTGGACGCTACTTATTGAGTTGGTGGGCTAACGCCATCTATACCCGCCTGATCTTAAACCTGAAGACGCTGGACACTACAGCCGGATTCAAGGCCTGGAGGCGCGAGACACTGCTCGGCCTCGACCTCTCACGCATCCGCTCCAACGGGTATGATTTCCAGGTAGAGATGGCCTATGTCACAGAGAAGCTGGGCTACCGGATTATCGAAATACCAATCTATTTTGAAGATAGGCGGATCGGCGAGAGCAAGCTAAATATGCCGATCAAGATCGAATCGGCGCTGCGGGTATGGGATGTATGGTGGCAGCATCACAGACTGACTCCATCTGATAGGGGTAAACCCTTGCTCTCTTCGTCCAATGATGAGGATCGGGCATACCCTAAAATGAGGCCTCAATAAGCTGCTTGCCATATTCAAGTGACTGTGCTATAGTGGCGCCAGTGGAATGCAGGTAGAAAGACTTTCACGAATTCATGACCCCGGCATCCTCGCCGGGTTTTTCAGTAGGTCTTTGCCCATCTGCATTAATTACCTTCATTAAACTGGGTAAGGAGAGAGGTCCCCCATGTCAGAACGTCAAATCGGCACGATCAAATGGTTCAACAACGAGAAAGGTTACGGTTTTGCCACGCCTGACGATGGCAGCAAAGATGTCTTTGTACATTACAGCGCCATCGAGGCTGAGGGTTACCGCAGCTTGAACGAAGGCGACCGGATCGAGTTTAGTGTCGAGATGGGCGATAAAGGCCCCAAGGCTGTCAGTGTCATCAAAGTTTAGGTGTCAAGACATGCTATAGTCCAGAGGCCCTGCTTCCTGCGGGCCTCTTTTGTTGTCCCATTAATAAATCCACGTTAGGCCGTTCCGGATCTCAAAATCGACAGACAAGGTAAGAGTAACATAACTACGCAGCTATCTGGCGCTTTCTACTGTGGCCATCAGTGATGCGTAAAAGGTAAATAGGTAAATATGTAAAACGTGAGACGTGACGAGTAGCCGGTCTGAGTTTACAAGTCACAGATCGAAGCTTGAAAAGCTAAAAGCTAAGAGCCAACAGCTAAGAGCTGAGCAGTTACAATATGTAAAACGTCATGCTTGCTCAACTGCTGAT
>JAFGMS010000473.1 GCA_016927375.1 Anaerolineae bacterium | reverse complement strand
TTCGGACGCATTAAAATTGGCTCCGGATTTCCCGGAGATGGTTTTATTGTTTTGCTTCATCAGCACGTCTCACACTGTCATTCCCGCGAAAGCAGGAATCCACTTGCACCCCTATAGATTCCTGCTTTCGGGAATGACATGACTGGCGAAAGGTATTGATAGGAATTTCCTTATTTCCGCCTGGTCTACATTCAAGTATCTAAGCCGTGTCACCAAAGTGACGAGTGCTGAGTTCCGAGCAACCTGGGAACGAGTCCGGACTCGTTCTCAAACGCTTCTAATCTTGTTTGCAAACGAGTCTAGACTCGTTTGTGATCGTGTTTAGACTCGTTGCTGACCCTCCCTGGACTCGTTCGCGATCCTCAGAAGACCCTAAGGGTTTTCAAAACCCTTAGGGTCTGGGGCAGTCCCCACTTTTCGTTGAGCCAAAAAACGATGGTCTTGAGCAATCAAACATGGATTCCCGCGAAAGCGGGAATGACAGGCAGTCTGGCAGCGTGGAACAAGACAGGTGATGATTGGATAATTGCCTGGTCGTTGCAACAATCTGTTTTTCAATCGTCAATCATCAGACGACCATTGGTCGTACAACCAATCATCCTTGAAGAAGAGGCGGCTGACGAGCCGCCTCTGTTTTATTCTCCGGCCGGCAAAGTGAATGTGAAGGTCGAGCCATGACCGGGTGCCGATTCCGCTTCAATTTCCCCACCTGCCCTCTCGATCACATGCTTGACAATCACCAACCCCAGGCCGGTGCCCTGGATCTCCAAATCTTTTACGTTCTTGGCGCGAAAGAATTCGGTGAACAGATTGTCCTGCTCCTCCAGAGGGATACCGATTCCCGTATCGGCTACCTCTCCGATGACGTAAGGCCCATTAGCATGCAAACTTACCGAGATACGACCACCTTCGAGGGTGTATTTGACAGCATTGCTGAGTAGATTGGACCACATACTCTTGAATTGATCGGGTGAGCCCAATACGGGCGGCACGGCCTCAACCAGGATCTCTACCTTTATGTTTCTCTGTTCGGCCTCGGCCTGGAACTCTTCGATAACCTCCTGCAAGACATCACTGAGCGATACACTCGTTTGGCTATCGGGACGGACAACCTGCAAGCGGCCCAGCTCCAACAAATCGCCGATCAAGGCGAGTTCTTCGTCGGCGCGCGCCATGCAGCGCCGGACGATCTCGGCTTGTTCGTCGGGCGAGATATAGCCTTCTTGCATCAGTTTGAGGTAGTACTGGATGGCCGAAACCGGTGCCTTGAGCTCGTGGGTGACCAGCCTGATGAACTGCTGCTTGGCCCGATCCAGTTCAACCAACCGCTCTTTTTCCTCCGATAGGCGCTGTGCTTCTGCCTCCATTTCCTGGGCACGTTTTGCTTCCAGGGATAGCTTGCGCCGCTCAAGCCCCTGGTTGACCGCCAGGAGCAGATCGCTGACCGAGAAAGGCTTGGTTAGAAAGTCGTAAGCGCCCTCTTTAATTGCCCGCACGGCCAGCTCGACCGTGGCGTAGCCGGTAATGATAATGCAGACGATCTCCGGGTCGTGTTCGTGGATGGATGCGATCAGATCGATGCCGTTGACGCCCGGCATCATGATATCAAGGAGCACCAGGTCGCAGCCACCAGCCAATATCTTCTGTATCCCCTCCTCATGGGATATGGTGGTATCAACCTGAAACCTGTCCGGCGGCAAAGCGCGCCGTATGGCTTGGCAGATGTTGACTTCGTCGTCAATGACAAGGATTTTAGGTTTTGCCATATCTAACCGCCCGGTGAACAGTTCACAGTGATTGGTCTACCTGGCTCACAGCCAATAACAAGTAGTCATCATTGGCTGCGTCTTTTCCCATCCCTACGACCGGAGGTCAATCCCCATGCCACAAACCCCAGTGAAAAACTACCCGATCAGATGGTTGTCTCCATCTGCCGCTTGAGTAAGTGCCGGGCGATTCTCCGTGGCCGGCCGCCGAATGGGCAGAGAGATCGTGAAAGTGGCGCCCTCACCAGGCCGGCTCTGGACATTGATTTGCCCCCGGTGCATCTTCACGATGCCATAAACGATGGAAAGCCCCAGGCCGGTGCCCTTGCCAATTGGCTTGGTTGTATGGAATGGCGTGAAGATTTTCCTCAGATATTCGGGCGGAATACCAACGCCGGTATCTTGAAACTCGATCGTAACCATGTCCGGCGGCTCGCTGCGAGTGCGGATCGTGAGCGTCCCGCCCTCCGGCATGGCCTCGATGGCATTCCCCATCATGTTGAGAAATACCTGGCGCAGCTGTGTGGCATCGCCCTCGATGATGGGCAGATCGGATGCGAGTTCGATCTTGAACACTATCGGTGAATCCTTAAGAAGCCTGGAAGTCGCCTCGATCAATTCCTGGATGACGGCATGGATATCTGTCGGCTGGGAGATGATCGGGCTCTGGCGGGCGAAGTTAAGCAGGTCTGATACGATGCGCTTGCAGCGCTTGGTCTCGCTGATGATCATTTTCAAATCTTCGCAGCTTGGATCATCTTCGCTGCACTCGCCCATCATCGTCTCGGCGTAGAGCAGGATGGTGCCCAGTGGGTTGTTTAGCTCGTGGGCTACACCTGCCGCCAGCTGACCCAGGGAGGCAAGCTTTTCAGATCGGACCAACTGGTTTTGGGTCGATTGCAGTGTATCCAGCATGGTATTGAACGACTTGGACACCAGCCCCACCTCGCCTCTTGCCGTCACCGGGGCACGGGCGATCAGGTCGCCGTTAGCAACGCGGTGGCTGGTCTTGACCAGTTCGCGCAGATCCTTCAGCGGCTGGGTGATCAGACGGGAGACCGGTGTGGCCAAGATAAAGGTCATCAGGATGGTCGATATCGCAACTATCGTGATGCGCTGGTCGAAGGTGGTGAGCAGGCGGAAGAAAGATGCCTGCCGCACGCCCACATATAGGATACCGATGATCCGGCCGTCGTGGTCGCGCAGCGGCTCATAGCGTGTGATGTAATCCTGATCGACGACAAAAGCCGTGCCGACGTATTCGCGTCCGCCAAGGAGCACCACGTCGCCGACCTCCTGCGAGACGCGGGTGCCGACTGCGCGGCTGCCCTCTGCGGTCATCACGTTAGTGGACACACGCAGATCGCCCATAAAGATGGTGACGGTGTCGATCTGGGCAGCATCCCTGATCTGGTCAACCAGCGCAAAGTCGTTATTGAACATGTGAAAGGCAAATGCCAACCCTGCAACATCGCCGTCCACCCATACCGGCGAGACACTCACCAGGGCAAGGCCTGCCGCTCCCTCACGAGGATCGTAAAGCTCTGGCGCGGCACGGGGTGTATCGACGAGATCGATGTGTGCCTGCTCAGCCAGCCCGATCTGCTGTAGAAGCTCCCTGGGAATAATCTCGGTGGACACGACCGGCGTCTTTTTTACCAGGCTGGTGCGGACGATGGGTAGATCAGCCCAGCTCCCACCTGATGTGATAGTGTGTTGGTCGCCGCCGGCCGTGACGATCTGGCCGGCCAGGATGCTTCCTTCGGCATCCATCACGGCGATGAAGTGATTGCCCCCCAGTGCTACTCCCCGGCTCATCTGAGTGATTGCCTTATCGAGGACCTGGATGCTGTCAACATCTCCCTTCGAAGCTGCCTGGATGTTCTCATCAACTGTCGTATTCAGCGACAGCCGCGTGGTGATACCGTCGATTTCCCGCAGCTTAGCGTTGTAAAAAGTCTCTGCCAGGTGAATGTCGCGGGCTATGCGTTCATCCATGACCTCAGCCAGATAGCCGTTGATTGTCACCGAGATGACCCATGCCCCAACCCCGATGGTAACGGCAGCGACAAGCGTAAAGGAAAACACCAGTGCCGCCTGGACCGGCCCGGAGTACAGATCCCTGAAAAACCAGAGGATTGCTCTCATGTCAGCATTGACCTGTAACTATTGAGGTGTGTGGTGCTGTCTTTTATGGTCGTGAATGATATAGAAAAGGTAAATATGTGAATATGTAAAACGTAATGAGCTCCCAATAGGGTCTGAGCAACTTGAGCAACTATGTATTGCATACACCTTGTCTCTATATTTGAAGACACTACCGACGACTTAATCGTCAATCGATCAATTTGTTAACTTGCTTAATCAGATCTGACGGGCTGATCGGCTTACTCAGGAAGGCCCGGATGTGGATGTATTCATCGGTGGGAAAAAGCTCGGCGTAGTCGGTATTGGCAATAGAGGTAACCATGATGATGGGAATGCCGCGCACCGAGGCATCATCGTGCATCTGCCGACTCATCGAGAGGCCGTCCAGCACCGAGTCCATCATGACGTCCAGGACGATAAGGTCAGGACGGTCTTCTTTGGCGCGCTGGTAGCCCTCATCGCCGCTCTTGGCGCTGATGACTGTGTGCCCTTCCTTCTCCAGCACAATCCGGGTGGCATTCTGGAAATCAGGATCATCGTCCACAACAAGGATTTTCGCCATTTTGCTCTCCTTAACGGCGGTTTACAGTGAACAGTTTACAGTTTACAGCTTTTTGCTGGTTGTGGATATATCCGTATCCGTACTTAGGTTTTACAAACTATGGACTGTAAACTATGAACTGTAAACTGCTTTAACCAAGCAACCTTTGTGCTCAATGTGAAACTCGAATTCTTCCCGGAAATGCTCGATGGCCGAGCGCGCGGGGTTGGCCAGTGCCGCGCCCATCGGGCAGAACGTCAGCCCATCGATGCCGTTGGCCGTCTCCAGGATGGTTTCAATATCGCCCGGCTTGCCTTTGCCATGCTCGATGCGATCAAGAAGCTCGTACAGCCGTACTGAGCCGATGCGGCAGGGCGTGCAGCGGCCGCAGGACTCGTGGGCGAAGAACTTGGCCAGGCGGCGAGCTATCTCTACCATGCAGGTGGTCTCGTCCATCACGATGACCGCACCCGTTCCCAGTTGGCTCCCGGCGGCATTGAGCGTCTCGAAGGCCATGGGGACGTCGACCCGGTTTGCTGGGAGGATGGGCGTCGATGCCCCGCCGGGGATGACCGCCTTCAGCCTCTTGCCATCGCGGACGCCGCCGGCATGCTCATCGATGATCTCACGCAGCGAGATACCTAATGGCAGCTCATAGTTGCCGGGACGATTGACATGGCCGCTCACCGAGAATATCTTGGGCCCCTTGCTCTCCTCGGTGCCGATGCCGGCAAACCACTCCGGGCCGCGCTCGATGATATGGGGGATACAGGCCAGCGTCTCGATGTTGTGTACCAGGGTGGGGAGGCCAAACAGCCCGACCTGGGCCGGATAGGGCGGCTTGAGGCGTGGGTTGCCGCGCTTACCTTCCAGCGATTCGAGCATGGCAGTCTCTTCGCCGCAGATGTAGGCGCCCGCGCCGCGGTGGACCGACATATCCAGGTTCATCCCGGAGCCCAGGATGTTCTTGCCCAGGAAGCCGTGCTCGTAAGCGTCGGCAATGGCCTTGATCCAGCGCTTGACGCCCAGGAAGAACTCGCCGCGTATGTAGACGTAGGCCCGGCCGGCACCGATTGCGTAAGCTGCAATGATGACGCCTTCAATGATCTGGTGAGGGTCGCGCTCGACGATCTCCCGGTCCTTGAAGGTGCCCGGCTCGCCTTCGTCGGTATTGACCGCCACGATTTTGGGGATATCCTGGTCTTTGGGCATGAAGCCCCACTTGGTCCCGGCCGGGAAGCCCGCGCCGCCGCGTCCACGCAGTCCGGAGCGCTTCACCATGTCGATGATCTCCTCCGGCGTGCCCGCGAAGGCCTTGCGGACAGCATTATATCCACCATGTTCCAGGTAAGTGGTGATCTTCTCCGAATAGGGCCGGTGAATGTTGCGTGTGAGGACAGGCTCAAACATTTTGCACCTCCTGCGAGCATTCAGCTCCGGCTGAACAGGCTCTCCTCCATGCTAATGCTCGTTATTTTCCTAGCCCATCGAGTAGTTCATCAATCTTTTCCACCGTGACATACTCGTATGTCTCGTCGTTGATGCGTATGGCAGGGCCTGAGCCGCAGGTAGCCAGGCACTCAACGACCTCGAGTGAGAATTTGCCGTCGGGTGTTGTCTCACCTGGTTTGATCTTCAACCGTTTGCTCACATGGTTGATGAGCGGCTCCGCGCCGCCGGCTAGGTAGCAGGAAACCCCTTCGCAAACCTGGATGTGATACTTTCCGCCCGGCTCCAGCCGGAACATGGTGTAAAAGCTAGCTGTCGATTGCACCTTGCCGGCAGAAATATGCAGCCTGTCCGCCACCCGCTGAATGGCCTCGGGGCTCAGCCAGCCATACTGCTCCTGGGCGATGTACAGCGCTGCCAGCAGCCGCGCCCGCTCCTCATGGTCCTCGATGCCCGGAGGATGGGCTTCCACTTCATGTTGAACAGGATTATCCATATCACGCCCCCAATAAACGCCAAAAGAAGTTTACAGGTAACTGCTCAGCTCTTAGCTGTTGGCTCTTAGCTTTTCAAGCTTCGATCTGTGCTTGTAAACTCAGGCTGAACACTCGTCACGTCTCACGTTTTACATATTTACCTTTTACGCATTACCTATAGCTACAGTAGGAAGCGCCAGATAGCTGAGTAGTTACTTTTACAGTTTCTTGACAATGTCACATTGGACAAATGCTCTACATCGATGCTGGTTGCTCTACATCGACGCTGGTTACGGATGGGTATCCATCCGTC
>JAFGMS010000472.1 GCA_016927375.1 Anaerolineae bacterium | reverse complement strand
TTCAAAACGAAGGATCGACGAAGGAGCGACGGATCTGGAACGAAGAGCACCTCTTTGAGCATAGCAACATCGAGAGGTTACTCAAGTGGACATTGTCAAACTACACTGGCACAAGCTGATATGGGCAAGCCGCTCACTAGCAGTTGAACAGTCATGACGTTTTACATATTTACCTTTTATGCATCACCCATAGCTACAGTAGAAAGCGCCAGGTAGCTGAGCAGTTACCTTTCCTTTTTGAGAAGATACCATCTTCGTCTTAAAACAACCGTGGTTGTTCGCCCCGATTGTCCTCATAATCGAGATGCTCATAGGCGCGCTTGGTTGCCACACGGCCGCGTGGTGTCCGTTCCAAAAAGCCAAGTTGCAAGAGATATGGCTCATACACATCCATGATCGTATCAGCCTCTTCGTTGATCGCTGCAGCGATAGTTTCCAGTCCTACCGGCCCACCATTGAATTTGTCAATGATATTATGTAGCACGCGCCGGTCGATATCGTCCAGGCCCAACTCATCGATGGCCATCAGGCTGAGGGCATCTTGGGCCACTGAAGCCGATATCACGCCGGTGGCGCGCACCTGAGCGTAATCACGCACTCTTCTTAACAATCGGAGCGCGACGCGGGGTGTGCCGCGGGCTCGCCGGGCGATTTCTACCGTCCCTTCCGGCTCAATGGGAACCTCAAGCATCTTTGCTGCCCGCTCAATGATGTAACAGATGGCATCCTCGCTGTAGAAATCCAGACGGTAGACCGCTCCAAAGCGCGCTCGCAGCGGGGCAGTCATCAATGCCAACCGTGTTGTCGCGCCGATCACCGTGAAGCGGGGCAGCTTGAGGCGGATATTGCGGGCGCTAGGCCCTTTACCGATCACGATATCGAGTGCAAAATCCTCCATTGCCGGGTAGAGCACTTCTTCGACGGCGCGCCCCAGACGGTGAACCTCATCGATGAAAAGGATATCCCCCTTGCGCATGTTTGTCAGGATGGCAGCCAGATCGCCGGCTCGCTCGATCACCGGTCCGGCCGTGACGCGGATATTGACGCCCATCTCGTTAGCCATCACGTGGCTGAGTGAGGTCTTACCCAGACCCGGCGGTCCATAAAACAAGATGTGATCGAGCGCTTCATCACGTGATTGGGCTGCCTCGACCAGAATACGCAGATTTTCTACCAACACCTCCTGACCATAGATATCGCTCAGGGTGCGCGGTCGCAGTGCCGCGTCAACGCTGGCAACATCATCACCTTGCTTTTGCCCCGAGACGGCGCGATCTTCTTCGGACATACTACTCCCTTCTCACTACAATGAGTGTCACGATTATAATGTCGTATCGCCCGCCTGTCTAAGCGCAGAGACATAACATCCCGTTTGACAAAAAAACAATCAGCCCCCAAAACTTCATGGAGGCTGATTCAACATAATCAGAGATTTCCTCAGTCCTCAAGACTTCGGAAGTCTGTTTTCGACAGCAAATCTAGCCAAACGATACAGCCAGGACATCGTAGTATGTACCGGCGCCAAAGCCATCAAGCAGCACGTGATCACCCAGATTGATGTCTTGCAGCTGCCGCAAAAACGCGATCATAGCTGATGCCGCACTGATATTCCCAAAATCGCTCAACACCCAGGGCATTGGAAGCTCTATGCCACCCTTCTGTAGCTGCTTAGATATCAGCAAGTTGATTTTGTAGTTGGCGTGATGGATAACGGCCATCTTGAGCGATTTACCGGACTGCCCCAGCTTCTCCATCAGAACCTGATAGTCTTGGAAGACTTCGCTGGCTACCTGCACGCCCGTGCGCACAAACAGCTTCACCATTCCCATCAGGCCTGCCATCTCGATAGACTTTCCATCATCCGGCTCGGGCATCAGTCCGGCAAAGCGGATATGCTCAGGGCCGGCCTGAGAAACTTCGAGCAGAGAGCTTCCCGGCACCCTTTCGCCCGAATATGGATAGTACATTCGAACTTTCAATGCACCGTCTTTGTCGAAGTTCTCATGGCTCTTACCCACCAGGAACTTCATTGATTCACCTGGGATGACGCCAACAACGCCAGCACCGTTGCCGAATAACTGAAGCGCATGCACATCGTAATCTTCTGTTACAGATATGAGACGGCTCAAGCCCTCAATACCACCAACCAATACCTTTTTGCCCTGCAACTGCTCGGCGATGTTAGGATAACCAGGAGGCGATAGCTCCGGGTTCAATGTCAGGTGCAGTGCACCCATTGCGCCATCGCAGGCCTTGTGCATCGTCACCTTCAGGGCATCATCCGGAAGGCCAACCCGCTGGGCAAGTTGAACGACATAGTCGTCGGCCACCGGAGCAGTTACCCCGATGAGCAATCCTCCCACGTCTGCCGGATCCCAGCCATTCACGCTGAGCGCCTGGCGCAGCAGGCGCTCGCCGACCTCGAACTCCAATTCGCGATGTTCATCCACGTTGAGTTTGGGAGTATGATGCCGGCTGACAAAGCCTAATTCTGTCAGGTTCATCGTTTCCGACTCACGGATTGGCTCTCCAGTAAGATCCTCAATAAATTCGGGCAAGGTTTCGTTATCGTAGCTGGGCCCCCAGGTACCATAAACCCCACCGATCCCCAGCTCGGTGTTCATCACATTCTCAAAGCCAAAAGGAACGCCATCCCCAACGGGAATAACCTCTTTTTGGACATTTGGCCGATCAAAAAAGGACGTTGCTTCACCGGCAATGTTTCTTACGTTTTGGTCTTCGCTCATATTTTCATGCTCCTCAATTGGTGTATACCTACCTGATTATTGCAACCCCAAAAACACCAAAACGCTTCTAATAACTATAGAAGTGCTGTCGGTTGTTGGGTAATAACAGCAAGAGGATGTATTCTAACGCAGAAAGTGTCTTATGGGCGATTTCTCTGGCAGGAGCCTGTTTAGCAAGTATAATTTACTCTTGCGCACCTAGTGGAGACAACAAAGCTATCTTGAAAACACCATCACAACGCTATCTTTACCTGACCGTTTTTGCCTCTGGGCTGACAACCCTGGGTATTGAGCTGGGGGCTTCCCGGCTGCTGGGTACCGTGTTTGGCACCAGCAACGCCGTCTGGGCCAACATCATCGGCCTGATCCTGCTGTACCTGACGGCAGGCTACTTCCTGGGCGGGCGCATGGCTGATCGCTCCCCCAATGCTGTGACTTTCTACCGCGTGATTGCCTGGGGAGCATTCACCGCCGGCCTGATCCCCATCGTCGCTCACCCGGTACTGCAATTCGCAGCACATGCCATCCTGAGCATCGATGTCCCGTTTGTGCTCGGATCGTTTGGCGCGGTCCTGGTCCTGTTCGCCGTCCCGGTCACGCTGCTGGGCACAGTATCGCCCTTCGCCATCCGGCTGGCAATCCAGGATACCGAAAGCTCCGGGCGGGTATCAGGCCGTATATATGCCGTCTCGACCGTGGGCAGCATCATAGGAACCTTCCTGCCGGTGCTTATCCTGATCCCGGCTATCGGCACCAACATGACCTTCCTGCTGCTGGCCGAGCTGCTGCTGGCAGTCGCGTTGATTGGGCTGGTACAAGTATCGTGGAAAGAGATGCTCAAGTGGCTGTGGATGCCCATCGTGTTGATCGTGCTGGCGATCCTGTTCCTGGGTGGGCCGCTGCGGCCGCTCCCTGCCAGCATGACGCTTCTCTATGAAGATGAGTCAGCCTATAACTACATCCAGGTGGCACGCTTAGGCGAGTCCAATCTCTTGCTGCTCAATGAAGGCCAGGCTATCCACTCCAGGTACTATCCTGATTACCCTGACTTCCTCGAAACGGGCGGACAGTGGGACTATTTTCTGGCGGCGCCTTTCTTCAACGCCCCGACCTTCTCCCCAACTGACGTCCGCAGCATGGCACAGATCGGCCTGGCCGGGGGAACGATCGCCAAGCAATATACAGCCGTCTTCGGTCCAATTCCCATCGATGGCATCGAGATCGACCCGGACATCGTAGAGGTAGGCCGCAAGTATTTTGGAATGAACGAGGAAAATCTGAATGTCATCATACAGGATGGGCGCTATGCTCTGGCAACCAGCACTCGCACTTATGACGTCATCGGCATCGATGCCTACCGGATGCCCTACGTCCCCTGGCATCTGACAACGGTTGAGTTCTTCCAGGAGGCCCACGATCACCTGACAGAGCGCGGCGTGGTAGTAATCAATGCGGGCAGGACAGTGAATGACCGGAGGGTGGTTGATGCCTTTGCCGTGACGCTTGGGCATGTCTTCCCGTCGGTGCATGTTGTGGACATTCCGTATGCCTGCAACAGCGTCCTGGTTGCCACCGTTCAGCCAACCGTGCCGGAGAACCTGACTGTCAATTTGAGCCGGCTTCCTTCCGATGTACATCCGCTCTTGCCTAAAATCATAGCGATGGCCTACCAGCAGATCCGCCCAACTCCCCAGGACGGCTTGTTGTTCACCGATGACCGCGCCGCTGTCGAGCTGCTGACCGATTCCATCCTGGTGAATTTCGCCCTGAGCGGAGATACCGCTCTCCCCTGCCAGTAAGGGAGCTTAGGAATGAGAATTTATTAACTTGCTCATCTATAATCCTGATTGCAGGCGCTTAGGGGCAAGTTATTTAATCGCCATTCCTTACACAGTTTTACCGGCCGAGTATTGAGCATCGTTTCCAGCAAGGTTCGTCGATGTTCAAAAGTCCTCTCTTGACTCGGCCCTCGTTGCTCAGCACTCAATACTGTTTCTAAGAGGAAAACATGTCATCATCTACACAAGCAGAAGAAAAAGCAAATCGATTTATCCTACCAGTGTGGCTGGTGGCAGTCCTGCGTGTCATTCTGGTTGCAGCATTACCCTTGGTACTGCTTCTGATCACCGCCCGTGCCCTAATGACCCCCTTATACATGCAGTGGGAGTATAACCGCCCCGGCTTTCCTGCCGATCCGTTTGGATTTACTCAGGAGGATCGTTTGCACTATGGCCCTCTGGCACTAGAGTATCTATTTACGGACAGAGGCCAGGAGTTCCTTTCCGAACAAAGCCTGGCTGACGAAACCCCTCTCTACAACGAGCGTGAGCTTTTCCATATGAACGATGTGAAAAACGTCACCCGTGGGCTGACAGCCTTTGGACTGGGGCTTGTTGCGTTATATATAGCTGCGATTGCACTCCTGGCGATATCCAAAACCACCCGGACGGACCTCTATGCATCGCTCCGCGCAGGCAGCATCTTGACGGTTGCGCTGATCGCGGCCGGTCTGATCGTCGCGACAACCGCCTTCGATTGGCTGTTTACCCAGTTTCACGGCCTCTTCTTCAAGGGTACCAGCTGGATATTTCCTACCTCTAACGCTCTCATCCGGCTATTCCCCGAGCAGTTCTGGATCGACGCCTTCGTGCTGCTGTTCGGCGGCGTGCTGATCGAGGCGGTAGTAATTGGCGCATTGATGTGGTGGATGATGCGCCCTCGCCAAGCCAGGCCTGTTGAATGATTGGACGGCGTGTAAGTCTGCCCATTCTCTGCTCAGGAAGCTGTGCCGGAAACAGATTTGCAGCGATTGCTCTGTCGGATTGTCACTGGCATTTGATGATTCCTGACACTGCATGTTAACCTGGATAAGTTTTATACTAATAACAGGGTATATCGACCACTACCTCATGCCAAAGGGACTGTATGTACAAAGACGGATATAAAAGTGTCTTCGAGAACTACTCGGGGGCACAGGATAATCTCATCTCATTGCTCCAGCATTTTCAAAAACAATCCGGCTATATCTCACAAGAGTGCGTACAAGAGGTAGCCCGATTCCTGAAGATCTCCGAGAATCACATCTACGGTGTGGCCTCGTTCTATTCCCAGTTTACCTTTCAGAAGCCCGGCAAGAATCACATCAAAGTCTGTCTGGGGACAGCCTGCCATGTTCAAGACGGACAGTTACTTGCCAATGAAATCAGAGACCTTCTAGGTATCCAATCAGGCCAGGTTACGGCTGATGGGTTCTTCGATTACCAGGAGGTCGCCTGCCTGGGCTGCTGTGCTCAGGCCCCCGTGGTAGAGATCAACGGTCAAATCTATGCCCGCATGACGACAACCAAGCTGATGAAGAAGCTAAGTGAATATGAGTAACTACGAGACTCTCCGGCGAGAGGCTGGCGCACGTTGGGATGCTCTGAACAGCAGCCAATCGCCGCTCATCTACCTGGGCACGGCCTCGTGTGGCCGTGCCGCCGGCGCGATGCAGGTATTGGAAGCCATCCGGACGACGCTGGAAGAGCTCGGCAGCGACGCTCAAGTCATTCAGGTGGGCTGCATTGGACCTTGCTACCTGGAGCCGCTGATGGATATCCGGCTGTCCGGCCGGCCGCGCGTTAGCTACGGTAAAGTCACGCCGCAAAAGGTACCCCGCATCCTACAGTCGATGCTGGTCGAGGGCGAGCCGCTGCCTAAGCTGGCCGTCGGGCATTTCGGCGACGAGGCATTCACCGACCAGACGGGCATCCCGCGCTTCTTCGACCTGCCCATGCTGCGCCCGCAGGTACGTGTCATCCTGAAGAACTGCGGCCTCATCGATCCGGAGGACATCGACCACTACCTGGCACACGATGGCTACCAGGGGTTCGTCAAGGCGCTGTCGATGCAGCCGGAGGCGATCATCGCCGAAGTGCAGGCATCCGGGCTGCGCGGGCGAGGCGGAGCGGGCTTTGTCACGGGCAAGAAGTGGGAGATTTGCCGCGGCGCGACGGGCTCACCCAAAGTGCTCATCTGTAATGCTGATGAAGGCGACCCCGGCGCGTTCATGAACCGCTCGCTGCTGGAGGGCGACCCCCACGCGGTGCTCGAAGGGATGTTGATCGGCGGCTATGCTATTGGGGCCTCGCACGGCTATGTGTACATCCGCGCCGAATACCCGTTGGCAGTCGTCCGGCTGAGACATGCCATCGCGCAGATGCGCGAAAAGGGGCTGTTGGGCGAGAACATCCTGGGCTCCGGCTTTAGCTTCGATATTACCATTCAGGAAGGGGCAGGGGCTTTCGTGTGCGGCGAAGAGACCGCGCTGATCGCTTCTTTGGAGGGCAAGCGAGGAATGCCACGCCCGCGCCCACCTTACCCTTCCGATAAGGGTTTCCACAATCTGCCCACGCTGATCAACAACACCGAGACTTTCGGTACCATTCCACATATTTTGCGTAACGGTGGTGAGTGGTTCAATCGTCTCGGCACGCCCGGCAATGCAGGCACCAAGACCTTCTCGCTGGTCGGCAAGGTCCGCTATACCGGCCTGATTGAAGTCCCCCTGGGTACCACGCTGCGCGAGATTGTCTTCGAGGTCGGTGGGGGGACGGAGAAACCCTTCAAGGCCGTGCAGACAGGCGGGCCGTTGGGCGGGTGCCTTTCTGCCGAGCACCTGGACACGCCGGTCAATTACGAATCGATGCAGCAGTGCGGCTCGATTATGGGCTCCGGCGGACTGATTGTCCTGGACGAGAGCACGTGCCTGGTTGACCTGGCGCATTACTTCCTCAGCTTTGCGCAGAACGAGTCGTGCGGCAAGTGTACGCCCTGCCGCATCGGCACACGGGTGCTGGTGGAGACGTTAGAGAAGATCATCCACGGGCAGGGCGAGCCGCATGATTTGGAGGTGCTTTCCAACGTCTCCGATACCATGCGGAACACTGCGTTGTGCGCCGCCGGACAGGCCGCCCCCAACCCGGTGCTCTCTACGCTGAAGTATTTCCGGAGCGAGTATCATGCTCACATTCACGACAAGTTCTGTCCTGCCGCGGTATGCAAAGACCTGTTTGAATATCGCATCGACGCCGAAAAGTGCACCGGCTGCGGGCGCTGTATTCCAGTCTGCCGCAGCGAGGCCATCCGGGGCGAGAAGCTCCAGCCCCACGAGATCGATGTTACTAAATGCGCCAAGTGCCGTGCCTGCATCGAAGTATGCAACTTCGATGCCATCCAGGGGGTCCCGGTCTCTTCTACCGTTGAGCGTTTGGACGTTGGCACGTTTACACGTTAGCACGCTGATATGTTTTTGCCATTAACGTTCTAACGTTTTAACGTGTGAACGTTTTAACGCCTTGGCACTTGAAAGCGTTTTTACCTATTTACCATTTACCTGTTTACGCTTTACGTATCACGGATTAAATGTCAAATACCAAATGCCAAATACCACACGTCACCTGACCATCGATGGACGCCCCATCGAGGCGGAAAACGGAATGACCATCTTGCAGGCAGCTCGCCGGAACGGGATATACATCCCCACCCTGTGTGACCTGCCGACGCTGCCCCCTCATGGGAGCTGCCGCCTGTGCATCGTGGAGATCGAAGGCTGGCCCAAGACGCCGACTGCCTGTACCACAGCGGTGCAAGAGGGGATGGTTGTCCGCACCGATACGCCGCGCCTGCGCGATATGCGCTCCGAGTTGCTGCGCCTGTTGCTGTCTGAGCATCCGCTGAGCTGCCTGGCCTGTACAGAAAAGGATCACTGCGACGAATGCATGGTCACGCTGCGCAAGGCCGGCGTGACGACCGGCTGCGGCTCCTGTCCTAAAGACGGGCAATGCGAGATACAAAAACTGGTCGAATATATTGGCCTGGGCGAAGACTTGTATCCTATACGCTACCGCAACGTGCCGGTCGAGCACGAAGACCCATTCTATGACCGGGATTACAATTTATGTGTGCTGTGCGGGCGCTGTGTCCGCGTCTGCGAGAGCCTCCACTTTACCGGCACACTGACCTACACCAACCGCGGCTCCAGGACGTTAGTAGGCACTGCCTTCGGTCAAAGCCACCTGGAGGCGGGGTGCAGCTTCTGCGGCGCGTGTGTAGACGTGTGCCCGACCGGAACCCTCACCGAGAAAGTCCGCAAGTGGGACGGCGTCCCCGAGCGGGAAATCGAGAGTACCTGTGTCCTGTGCGGCCTGGGCTGCTCGCTGCGCCTGCTGGCCAAGAAGAATAAGGTGATCGGCAGCCTGCCGGTTGAGGGCCACCTGTGCGTCAAAGGACGCTTCGGCATCACCGAGTTGGTCAGCCATCCCTACCGGCTGGCCTCGCCGCAAAAGACCACCGATGGCAGGTTGATGGCCGTCAGCTGGGATGAGGCCATCGCCGCGGCGGTTGAGCGGCTGTCGAGTTGCCCGCCGGGCGGCTTTGCCATGCGCGTCTCGGCCGACCTGTGCACAGAAGACCTGTACGTGGCCCAGAAGTTCGCCCGTGTCGTGATGAGCACCAACCAGGTGACCGCCGTACCCCAGGATGCCTACGGGCAGGGCATGAATGGCATCGTGCGGCTGCTTAAAAAGGCCGCCCCGCTCGATGTTATTGAGGGAGCGGACGCGATATTATGCCTGGAGCTGGACACCCGCTTTGCCCAATCGGTGCTGGAAGCCGATTTGCTGCGGGCGCGCCAACGTGGGGCAAAGCTCTACACCATCCATCCCGATCACCACAGCCTCAGCCTTCATGCCGATCGTTGGCTCCAACCGGCGCCCGGCCGGACGGCAGAGGCGCTCGCCTCGTTGGCCCGCCTGATGGGCAGTGAGGCGGGGGGTGATGCGGAAGAAGAGCTGTTACTTCTGGCCGGCGATCTGCGTGAGGCCCACAACCTGGTCGTTCTGGTAGGGCCTGAAGCACTGTACCACCCTGACAGCGATACGCTGCTGGAAGCGGTCGAGAAGCTGGCACAGCTCACAGATGCATCGACCATCATGCCGGCAGCGGAGGGCAACCTGGTTGGGTCGCTCCTGGCGGGCGCCTACCCCGACCTGCTGCCGGGTGGATCGGCCGCCTCCGATGCCGGGCAGCGCCGCCAAATCGGCCAATTGTGGGGTCGCTCTCTCCCGGAGCTTGCGCCCTTAGACGAGCCCTCCGTGCTTTACCTGATCGGCGTGCAGCCATCCGCTTCCGGCGAGGCGTCCGTTATCTACCAGAACATCGACCAGCTCCTCGATGGACAGCATGCGGACATGGTTCTCCCGACTGCCGCGTTCAGTGAGGTCAATGGAACAGTGGTCAATATCGAGGGGCGGGTGCTGCCGCTGCGCCGGGCCGTTCCGCCGCCCGGGGAGGCGCTGCCTTCCTGGCAGATACTCTGTCGCATCGCCCAGGCTATGGACGTGCCGGGCTTCGATTACGCGAGCGCTGAGGACATTCAAGCCGAGATGGCGGAGTTGATCGCCGGCTACCGGCCGGGCGCCCACCTGTCGATGGACACACTCACCCCGGCTTTCCAACCGCCGGAACCGGCCCGCGATGCATCGAAGGCCGCCGAATACCATCACATGTACATGGGCTTCCCGATGACACGGCGGGTCGAAGGGCTCAGAGCGTTAAAACGTTAGAATGTTACAACGTGCCAACGTGTAAACGTACTATTGAGATATTGGATACTTCATGTTCAAACTGATTGAAAACCGGCCGCTGGTACCCAACCTGCACGAGCTGACGGTGGAAGCACCGGAGGTGGCGCA
>JAFGMS010000471.1 GCA_016927375.1 Anaerolineae bacterium | reverse complement strand
TTCAAAACGAAGGATCGACGAAGGAGCGACGGATCTGGAACGAAGAGCACCTCTTTGAGCATAGCAACATCGAGAGGTTACTCAAGTTGACATTGTCAAAGTAGTTACCTTCTATGTACCACTGGCCAGAAAGCTCTGCCCCATCCCACCATCCAATGCGAAGGTGCTTGGGAACTGCTTCCTTACCCTGCTACCTTTCACGATACTTTCCAGGCCATATCTCGGATTTCGACTTCTGACTTCTTGGCCAAGCGACAACGTGTATGTCAATGCCCTAATCGTTTTCGCCTTCACACTCGCTCCGACAAGCACACCTGCCAACAACTTGATCACCTGGAGCAATGCTGGGCTGTTCTGGCCGCTAGCGACCCATAGCAAGAGAGACGGTACTGCCCTTTTTGTGTATTATTATCAACTTACCTATACTTCTCCATATAGACATCTCAGCAGAAAGAACCGGAACAAAAAACACTCTGGTATTTTTTTACCCCGCACCACTAGTACAGTTGGGCAGAAATAGTTCAGCAATAAAGAAACCCATCACGCCCAACTGTTTAAGTGTTTTGCACGTGAGCATAACTGGCGGTTTACTTATGCCCAACTGGACTAGGTTTCAACGAGAGGAGCAATACCCCATGGAACACCAGACCTACACCGTAATGGATACCCTCCCCGTGCTAATCTGTACCATACAGCCCGAATACAAGTTTGCGGAAGATTGGGGGCCCAGGCGACGAAGAAATGAGGCAGATACTGGAGGCGCAAGAGGAGCTACTGTTCTTCATTTGCGATGTGCGAGAGATGAAGCTCAGCCTGGATGATCTGATCGCTGCCGCAAACGTAGGCAGCCGCGGACAGCAGCCCCTCTGGCAGCACCCAAAGATACGAGATGTGTATTTCATCTCTAATCTCAAGATGGTTGAGCTGGCAGCGAAAGGCCTAAGCAGCCCCATCTTCGGTAATATGCAGGTCAGAGTATTCGGTACCGTGGAAAAGGCCCTGGAAGATATCAGGCGCATATTAGAATCGGAATAGTAGCCCTTCGAGGTGTGAAATAACCCAATCACTTTCGTACCAGGGATATATGGCCCCCAAAACAAGATAGGACTTCCCATCAAAGATGTCCTATTATCTTTTCCAAGATAATAGGACTTGTTTTACACTTTGGACTTTGTGCCGGCAAAAGAATAGTAAACCACAAATCCCAGCACACAGTATCTGTCAGCGATAGATGGGGTACATTGCAGATGCCAGAGAGCTTGTCGACCCTGATCACGCACGCCCTGTGGTTGAAGTCATCTATAACACTCTCCTGCTTTTGCACACCACCCCGAATCGCCTATACTTCTTCAATAGGGCAAAAATTACTCATCACATTGCACTCAGATAGGTACTTACAACCAAGCCCATGCAAAGAGAAATCGCTCAGAGCTTCTGACTCAGCGCCTGGTATTCAGCACTATTTTCAAGTGAGGCTATCATGCAGCCCATTGCTACATATACTGTCGTCTCATCTATTCCTGAACCTCTTCACCGCTTGTACGAACTGGCCTATAACGTGCGTTGGAGCTGGGACCATGAAACCATCGACCTGTTCCGACGCATGGATCGCGAGCTGTGGGAAGAAACCAATCACAACCCGGTCAAGATGCTGGGGATGCTCAGCCAGAGCAAGCTCAATGCCCTGGCCCGGGAAGACAGCTTTCTGGCCCACCTGGGACGCGTCACCCGGGCATATGATGACTATATGCAGTCGGGTCAAAAGACCTGGTATGCTCAGGAATACAACCTCGAAGAGCAGCCTCAGATTGCCTATTTCTCCTTTGAGTTTGGCCTGACCGAATCGATCCCCAACTATTCCGGCGGGCTGGGGATACTGGCAGGCGACCATCTCAAGGCCTCCAGCAACCTGGATGTCCCACTGGTCGGCGTGGGATTGCTCTACCAGCAAGGCTATTTCCATCAATACCTGAATGTCGATGGCTGGCAGCAGGAGCTTTATCCGGAAAACGACTTTTACACCATGCCGGTCAGGCAAGTGCGCGGTGACGACGGGCAGCCAATTCGCATCAGCATTGAGCTGCCGGAACGCCGGGTGTTTGCCCAAATCTGGTACGTTCAAGTTGGGAGGGTCACACTTTACCTGCTTGACACCAACATCGCCGAAAATAGCGACAGGGAGGATCAAGATCTGACCGATCAGCTCTATGGAGGTGATCGGGAGATGCGGATTAAGCAGGAGATATTGCTAGGGATCGGAGGGCTGCGAGCATTGTACGCCTTGGGGATCGAGCCGGCAGTGTGCCATATGAACGAGGGACATTCAGCCTTCATGGCGCTTGAGCGTGCCCGCATCCTGATGGAGCGCTACAGCATGAGCTTTGGGGAGGCTGCCACAATAACAGCCGCAAGCAACGTCTTTACAACCCACACGCCCGTCCCGGCAGGCAACGACTATTTTGAACCGGACTTGGTCGAGCAGTACTTTCAGGATTATCGTTCTGCTCTGGGACTATCCCGCGAGGAATTCCTGGGACTTGGCCGGCAGGACCCCAACAATGTAAGTGAAGACTTCTGTATGACCATCCTCGCGCTGCGCATGTCGGCTTATTCCAACGGTGTCAGCAGATTGCACGGAGAAGTAGCGCGCCGCATGTGGCGTGGCATTTATCCTCAGGTGCCGCTGTCAGAAGTGCCTATCGGTGCAATCACCAATGGGGTACACATCTTTTCCTGGATATCACATGATATGGCCGAACTGCTGGATCGCTATCTTGGCCCGCGTTGGCGTGAGGCTCCGACCGATCTACATGTATGGAACCAAGGCATTTCCGATATTCCCGGCGAAGAGCTGTGGCGCACCCATGAACGACGCCGCGAGCGCCTGGTTGCCTTTGCCCGCAAGAGAATGGTGGAGCAGCTAGAGCGTCGCGGAGCGCCACCAGTCGAGATCGACGAAGCCCACGAAGTGCTCGACCCCGAAATGCTGACGATCGGCTTTGCACGTCGCTTTGCGACCTATAAGCGTGCCACGTTGCTGCTGCATGACATAGAGCGCTTCAGAGCATTATTGTGTGAGCCCCGCCCAATACAGTTCATCTTCGCAGGCAAGGCGCATCCTCGCGACAATGAAGGAAAGGAATTCATCCGGGAGCTCGTTCACTTTGCCCGGACTGGGAACTGCCGCAACCGCATCGTCTTTCTGGAAGATTACGATATGGTCGTAGCACGCTACCTGGTCCAAGGCGTAGATGTCTGGCTTAACACCCCCCGACGCCCCCTGGAAGCGAGCGGAACCAGCGGTATGAAGGCGGCTATGAATGGGGTCTTGAATATGAGTGTGCTGGATGGTTGGTGGGACGAGGCCTATCGCCGTGATATCGGCTGGGCGATCGGTCATGGCGAGGAATATCAGGACGAAGGTCTGCAGGACTACATTGAGTCAAACGCAATCTACGATTTACTGGAAAAAGATCTTGTGCCGACATTTTACGAACGCGGCTCAGACGGCCTTCCGCGCAACTGGATTATGCGCATGAAAGCCAGCATGACCGATCTGTGCCCAGTTTACAACATGTCACGCACGGTCCAGGAATACACACAACGCTTCTATGCGCCAGCACTGCAACAAGCCCGCCAGTTTGCCGGGAACAATTACGAGCGAGGACGAGCTATTGCAGCCTGGCTGACCCACCTGCAGGATAACTGGCAGGGTGTTGATATAGATAACATCACCACTCTCAACACAGAGGTACGAGTTGGAGACACTCTGGTCGTGACAGCCGATATCCGCCTGAACAATATTGAGCCCGAATATGTGTCGGTCCAACTCTATGAAGGCATTCTGGACCGGGATGGGACTATCAGCCGTGGTCACGTTCATGAGATGAAGCCCAATAGCAGCAGTAAAGGATGGCATCAGTATATCGTAGAGTTTGTAGCAGAGGCCACGGGACGGCATGGCTACACAGTTCGTGTCATACCGGCTCACCCAGACATGCAGCGCACATTACGACTAGGGCTGATTACCTGGGCATAGGCATCTATACGGCACGGCTGAACAAGTTAAAAAACGGGGGTTAGGGGTCAGGGGTTGGGGATTGGGGAACAGCACAACCTCCTCCCGCCTGCGCTGGTTACGGGTGGGTATCCATCCGTCGATATTCATCCGTAATCCGTGCTCTTTACCCCAACTCCCCTTTCTAAAAATGTTGCTTCTCAAATGTTTGCTCGCGCGTACAAAAAAGGAAATTCCTATAGGGTCAAGTTGACGAATTTATACGTAAATCTAGGAGGATGGAAGGGAGATGGAAGGAGGATGCTTGGACGACGCTTGGACGC
>JAFGMS010000470.1 GCA_016927375.1 Anaerolineae bacterium | reverse complement strand
TGCTGCGGCGATCCTTCTCGGTGCCATTGTCTATCCCTCCTGGCAATATGCCTACCATTTTACACATTTGGGATGCGCCGGCCCGAGGGAAAGCCTTCAGGCTCAAGGCTATGCATCCGATCCCGTCATCTTCGATACGCCCCGAGGTTATCAGCTAAGAGGATGGCTAACACAGGGTGATCGCTTCCCCGAGGTTGTCATCATCGCTCTGCCGGGAGCCTCCGGCAACACCTGGTATGCCTTGCCCAACGCGGCCATTCTCGCCGGAGCAGGTTACAGCACCCTGGTATACGAGCATCGTTCTTGCGCCGATCCTGCCTTGCTTCACAGCGGTGGCTACCTCGAAGCGGATGACCTGGTGAGCGCTGCTCAATATCTTCGCACACGCCCCGATATTAAGCACGTCGGCGTTCTCGGTCTCTCGGCGGGTGGCACGGCAGCTCTCCTGGCCGCGGCAAAGGAACAGGATATTGAGGCAGTCGTCGCCGCGGGCGGCTTCTCCAGTCTGAAAGAGGATGTTCTACCTACCCAGGTCACATACAGCCCGATTGATTGGATCGCACGCCGGTTAGTGTTAGCATTTGTCGGCTTTCAAGTAGGCACTGCACCTCGAAACATCAGCCCTGTTGCACACATCGAGCAGATCAGCCCGCGCCCGATCCTGCTGATTTACGGCGAATATGAAGCAAATCACGGAGAAGCACTCTATGCCGCAGCAGGTGATCCCAAAGACCTTTGGATCGTGCCCGGTGTAGGCCACGGCGGATATGAGGTGGCATTTCCGGACGAATACGAGAAGCGTATTGTGAGCTTCTTCCAATCCGTCTTCGATTAGCCTGCGCAAACGAGTCTAAAGAGGATCAAAAACAAGATTAGAAGCGTTTGCCAACGAGATTAGAAGCGTTTTGGATTACGTCACTCATGCTTTCTTTTGAGCAAAGTGCCGCTTGCAGATTAAAATCTGCCGGGTATCCGGTTACAGATGAATATCGGTAACCAGCACAAAGGGCTGTCAAGCGACACGTATCAGATCCGCCAGGGGTTTCACTCATGCCTCATTGCTTCTTACAGAAGTGGCTCATGAGCCAAGGCTCACCAATGGGAATGAAAATAGCAGCAGGCACATGCAAAGTACAAAGCTTTTAACTCGTTGCTCGGCACTCGTTACTCAGTACTATTTTCAAGGGAGTTATTCATGGACAACGCCTTACAGCTGAATGACCTTGGTTACTTCGAGACACGCGGACTGAACATCCTGGTTTTCAGCAACTGGTACGACAGCAACTTCGACGATGCCAAGATCAGCGGTGTGGAGCTCATCCATCACGGTGTGCGCACAGCGACCAACGGTGATATGCGGCTGAGCGCCACACCCAGCCAATGGGATGCCATTCCACAGTTCATCGACCGCAAAGTAGACGCTGAGCTCAATGCCATTGAAGCCTCTTTAGCCTATCCCGAGCACGACATTCAGTACACCATCAAAGCCGTATCAGGTAACAAGGGCATTACTCTGAGCCTCCACCTGGAGAAGCCGCTGCCCAAAGAGCTCGAAGGACAGGCCGGGTTCAACATCGAGTTTCTACCATCGGCCTACTTCGGAAAAGCCTACCTCGTAGATGGTCAGAGCGGCATCTTCCCGCGCTATCCCAGCGGCCCAATGGCCGATAAAGGCAAGCCGGGGCCGCTGGCCAGAGGCACACATATCGTTCTGGCCCCGGAGGACCCAACCCGCCGCGTCGCCATTCAGGTCCTGGACGGCGAGCTGCTGCTCTTCGACGGTCGCAATATCGCACAAAATGGCTGGTACGTGCTGTGCAGCCCCATCCCGGCCGGCAAATCGGGCAAAGTGGTCGAGTGGCTTCTGAGTGCCGGCGTCCTCCCCGGCTGGATGCGCCGACCGGTCATCGCACACTCACAGGTCGGCTACCATCCCGACCAAGAGAAAGTAGCTGTCATCGAGCTGGATAAGAACGACCAGCCGCTGGCCACTGCCCGGCTGCTGAAGGTCATCGAAAATGGTGAGCTGGTCGGGCAGCACACGGGCGGCCTGAGCAGCCGGGGCAGCTACCTGCGCTACAACTATTTCTCGTTCGATTTCTCCCGGGTGCGCGAGGCCGGCCTATATGTCATCGCGTATGGCGATGTGCGCACGCGGCCGTTCCGCATCGCTCATGACGTCTATGAAACGGTATGGCATCCCACCCTCGATGTGTTTTTACCGGCGCAGATGGACCACATGTTGGTCCGGGAGGCCTACCGGGTCTGGCACGGCGCTTCCCATCTTGACGACGCCCTGCAGGCGCCGGTCGATCACGAACATTTTGACCTGTATGCCCAAGGTCCGACCACCGATACACCTTACCAGCCAGGCGAGCACGTCCCCGGATTGAACATCGGCGGGTGGTATGACGCGGGTGACTTCGATATCCGGACCCAGACACAGTACCACACGGTGCTTGAGCTGGTCCATGCCTGGGAAAGCTTCGATATCAAGAGAGACCAGACCACCGTCGACCAGGATAGACGCTACGTGGAAATCCACGCCCCCGACGGCATCCCCGACATGCTCCAGCAGATCGAACATGGCACACTGGCGCTGATTGCCCAGTTCAGGGCGGTCGGGCACGCCATCCACGGCATCATCGCGCCCGACCTGCAGCAATACACCCACCTGGGCGATGGGGCGAGCAAGACCGACAACCTGATCTACAATCCTGAGCTGGCCGAAGGCGAGTCCGACGGCTTCAACAGTGGCACTCCTGATGATCGATGGGCTTTTACCAGCAGAGCAACGGCGCTCAACTACGGCTCGATTGCCGCTCTGGCGGCCGCCGGCCGGGCCCTGAGAGGATATAGGGATGATCTGGCCGAGGAATGTCTGGAAACGGCTCTTCAGGTATGGGATGAAGAGCACCAGCACGAGCCGGACATATTCCGACACGGCAACACCACCGGCGGGCCGCTCCTGGCCGAGGAACTGAGGGCCGCAACCGAGCTGCTGATTACCACCCAAGATGCACGCTATGCTGAGCGCATCGAGGAGCTGTGGCCGGACATCGAGGAGCACTTCCAGTGGAACGCCATAACAGCAGCCCGCGCGCTACCCTACATGAGCGAGAGCTACACTCAAAAGCTGGAAGCCCGCGTCAGAACCTACCGAGACGAGCTGGATAGGCTTGAGGAAGAAAATCCTTTTGGGGTGCCAATCTTCACGGGAGGTTGGGCGGGAAATGGCCATGTGATGTACTTCGCCATCACCAATTACCTCTTACATAAGGCCTTCCCGGAGATCATCGATGCGGAATTTGTCTTCAGAGGGTTGAACTACCTCTTTGGCTGCCACCCCGACTCGGACATCTCCTTCGTCTCGGGCGTCGGGACGGCCTCCAAGGAAATCGCCTACGGGACCAACCGGGCCGATTTCTCCTTCATCGCCGGGGGCATCGTCCCAGGAGTGCTGATCCTGAAACCCGATTTCCCGGAGAACAAAGAGGACTGGCCCTTCTTGTGGGGAGAGAATGAATACGTGGTCAATATGGGAGCCGGGTATATTTTCCTGGTCAATGCAGTGCGTAACCTGCTGGAAAACACCGGCTGAATAGGTCGTTAACACACGCTTTAGGGTCTTTCGCCTTTTTCGCGATCAAGTTATTGTGTGATTGACGACCGAAGGTCGTTTGGATTGAATGATTGACGATTGAAAAACAGATTGTTGCAACGACCAGGCA
>JAFGMS010000469.1 GCA_016927375.1 Anaerolineae bacterium | reverse complement strand
TGCGGGCATAGCATAGTTTTGAGTGATGGACGATTAAAAAGCAAATCGTTTGGGTGATGGGGCAGGCAAAAAGGCCCATTTGACATCCATAACCACCGTCAGGCATGAAGACGAGGATACTTTTTCTGCCTTTGTCAAGACCCACCTGGACTTCTAAAACATGCTCTTATGCCCAACTGTACTAGGTCAATTCGGATTTACGCATATCTCTCAGCTGGATGTATTTTTTCCTTACCCATTGCGCTCTTTTGATATAGAAGGGTCTTATTTCCTCCTGCCTTCTGCTGCGGGCGGAAATAGGATTGCCAGGCGAGCTTTGACAAACCAGAACGACTATTGGGGGCAATGGATGCCAGGTAGGAGTCTCACTTTGAATGGCATTGTCATATCTGGATGTTGAAACTCGTTGGGGGCATCTTCATCCCTCTGCTCTATGTAGAGAGGGAGATGGTCATAGACGGTGGGGTGAGCAGGGATGTTTCGGTAGTGGTCGGGTGGTAGGTGATAGGTTCGCATATGGAGTAGCCTGCCTATCGCTTATTGCTTAGCCGCTACCGATTCTTTTTGCCGCCTGCCCTATTCATATGTTGTTACAACAAATGGAGAAAGACTCATGAACACTAAGCAGGTAGCCCGTATTTTGGCTTGCGTTGTGCTTATCGTCATTATGTTTGTAGGCGGAGCATCCTTCGTTACAGGAAGACCGGCACAGGCAGCCACATTTAATTATGGGGAAGCCCTTCAGAAATCAATCTGGTTTTACGAAGCCCAGATCGCGGGGCCAAAACCATCCTGGAGCCGGGCAAGCTGGCGCGGTGACGCCGCTGTCAATGACGGTTCTGATGTTGGCAGGGACCTCACCGGCGGCTGGTTCGATGCCGGCGACCATGTGAAATACGGCTTCCCAATGGCCTCTTCGACCACAATGCTGGCCTGGAGCGCCGTGGAGTATCGCTCGGCCTATCAAAACAGCGGCCAGATTTCATTCCTGCTAAACAATCTGCGCTGGGTCAACGACTACTTCATCAAGGCCCATACAGCTCCTAATGAATTAGTGGGACAGGTGGGCAGCACAGGCCCCGATCACAGCTTCTGGGGTCCGGCTGAAGTGATGCAGATGGACCGCCCCACTTACTCCATTTCACCCTCATGTCCAGGCACCGACCTGGCAGCAGAGACGGCTGCGGCAATGGCGGCCTCGGCCATCGTCTTCGAGACAACCGATGCCGGCTATGCCAATACATTGACAACACACGCCGGCCAGCTCTTTAGCTTTGCCGATAACTACCGTGGATACTACTCCGACTGCATCACCGATGCTCAGGGTACCTACAACTCGACCTACGGCAACTACATGGATGAGCTGGCATGGGCTGCCATCTGGCTCTACCGGGCTACCGGCGACAGCGCCTATCTGACCAAAGCCCAAACTTACTACAGCCAGATGGGTTATGAGAGCCAGTCTACAACGCCTGTCTACACCTGGACGCAGGGGTGGAACGACAAGGCCTATGGCGTATATGTCCTCATGGCGCAATTGACCGGCGAGCAGCAGTATGAAGATGACGCCCAACGCTGGCTGGATTACTGGGCTTTGGGTAGTGGGCGGCATACGCCCGCCGGCTTGATCGTCGTCGATGGCTCAGGTTGGGGAACACTACGGTATGCTGCCAACACAGCCTTTGTGTCGCTGGTCTATGCCGACCATCTAGGCAGCAGCGATCCGCTCTATGCCCGGTACCACGATTTCGCCAAGAGCCAGATCGATTATGCTCTCGGTGACAACCCGCTCAATCGCAGCTTTGTCGTTGGCTATGGCAACAATCCCCCCATCAATCCCCATCACCGTACCGCTCATGGTTCGTGGGAGAACGCCAGCCCGACTGGTGCTCCCACTGACAACCGGCATGTTCTCTATGGTGCGCTTGTCGGTGGGCCGAAAAGCACTTCCGATACCGATTACCAAGACAGTCGCGACGACTTCGTAGCAAACGAGGTTGCCACTGACTACAACGCCGGTTTTACCGGCGCGCTGGCTCGCCTGTACCAGGAGTATGGCGGCACCCCATTGGCCGGCTTCCCGCCGACCGAAACTCCCGATGGGCCGGAGATGTATATGGAAGCCTCGGTCAATGCCTCGGGTACCAACTTTACTGAGATCAAGGCCCTGGTTTACAACAAGTCCGGCTGGCCGGCTCGTGTTCTCGACGAGGGTTCTTTCCGCTACTTCTTCACCCTTGAACCGGGTGTGACGCCATCCATGATCACGCTCAATACCAACTATAACCAGTGTGGTAATGTCACCGGCCCCACCCAGTGGTCAGGCAGCACTTACTATGTAACAATTGACTGCAACGGGACGCTGATTTATCCGGGCGGACAGGAACACTTCAAGAAAGAGGTTCAATTTCGCATTGCCAGCTCAGGGGCCTGGGATCCAACCAACGACTGGTCCTACTACGGCTTCCCAATCACCCCCGGCTCAACACCTACCGAAGCAACTCGCATTACGCTGTACGATGCCGGCGTGAAGGTATGGGGTAACGCGCCTTCGGATGAAGAAGATACGGAGGCGCCAACTATACCAACCAATCTGGCCTCACCGTCGCAGACGGCAACCAGCATCAGCCTTTCATGGACCGCATCGACGGATAATGTGGGCGTGACCGGCTACACCATCTATCGAGGCAGCGCGCAGGTCGGCACCAGTATCGCTACCTCTTACACCGATACCGGCCTGACGCCCGATACAGTCTACTCGTACACAGTGCGGGCAAGCGATGCGGCAGGCAACGTCTCGGCGGCCAGCGGTGCCCTCAGCGTGAGCACTCAGGAAGAGGGCGGTGATACGGAGGCCCCGACCGCGCCAACCAATCTGACGTCACCATCACAGACGTCGACCAGCATCAGCCTTTCATGGACCGCATCGACGGACAATGTGGGGGTGACGGGATACACCATCTGCCGGGGTGGCACACAGGTAGGCACCAGCACGACGACATCGTACACCGATACCGGCCTGACACCCGATACAGCTTACGCGTACACCGTGCGAGCCAGAGACGCCGCCGGAAATATCTCGGCGGCCAGTGGTGCCCTCAGCGTGAGCACCCAGGAAGAAGGTGGCAACGCTGCCTGCGAGGTGACTTATACTACCAGCAACTGGAGCAGTGGCTTCACCGCCGATGTCAAGATCACCAATAACAGCGCCACGACCATCAATGGCTGGACGCTGACCTGGTCGTTCGCCGATGGCCAGCAGGTGACCAGCTCCTGGAATGCGACTGTGTCTCAAAATGGCGCCAACGTGACGGCCGGCAATCCGGCCAGCCATTGGAATGGCACCATTGGGGCCAACGGCGGCTCGGCCTCCTTTGGCTTCCAGGCCACGCACACGGGTACCAACAGCATACCAACCAACTTTGCTCTGAACGGCACAGCCTGCAACGATGAAGAGGAGGATACTACACCACCCAGCGCGCCAACCAATCTGACCTCGCCATCGCAGACCTCGACCGGCATCAGCCTGACCT
>JAFGMS010000468.1 GCA_016927375.1 Anaerolineae bacterium | reverse complement strand
TTGGGTTGTTGCCTTCCAGAGCCACAAACTGTATCTTGCCTACAAGATCATCACTCAAAATGAAAGTTTATGACCGTGCTGAGTATAGCTTCAATTTTACCTGGTTGGCTCGCTTTTTCCTCTTGAGTTACCGCCTATGGGTCATGCCCCCCGCTTCATAATCTTAGATTGATCGATGCAGCAAAGAGCGGCTACTTCTCCCGCGCCGCAGCGATGCGAGCCAGCACCTGCACGACATTATTGGTGATGCCCTCGTAGCTACCCGCCGCCACCAACGATTTGGTGATCAGCTTGGAACCCATCCCGACGCAGCAAGCGCCAGCCTCGATCCAGGCCCGCAGGTTTTCCTCACTGGTATCGACCCCGCCGGTGGGCATAATGCTCGTCCATGGGCAGGGCCCTGATATGGCTTTGATGAAGGCCGAGCCTCCCACCGTGGTGCCTGGAAAGATCTTGACGATCTCGACGCCCAGCTCCTCTGCCTGAGATATTTCGCTCAGTGTGGCACAGCCTGGCAGATAGGGGATCTTGCGCCGGTTGCACACCCGTGCCACTTCGGGATTGAGGATTGGCCCGACGACGAAATTAGCCCCTGCGCCGATGTACATGGCCGCCGTGGGAGCATCCACCACCGAGCCCACCCCCAGTATCAGAGGGGATTGGGTCTCAATCGAATATTGCGAAAGCTGCTTGAATACCTCATAAGCCAGATCGCCCCGGTTGGTGAATTCCAGTACGCGGGCCCCACCCGCCGCACAGGCATCCATCACCTGCTTGCTGACCTCGATGTCCGGATTATAAAACAGCGGCACCAGTCCCGATTCCAGCATGGCCTGGTAGACCTCTAAGCGTGTAAAACGAGCCATCTTTGCCTGCCTTTCCCCAGTCCTTGTTTTTTAGTAATTGATGACCGAAGGTCAATGTGATTGGTGATCAGTACAGACCACAAACCATAGTTACAATCGTAGGCTGAGCGCTGACCGCTTACTACCGCGACACGCGCCCAGAGACATCGCCTCCCATCAGCTTCTCGACCTCGCTCGCCGACACCAGGTTGAAATCACCGAAAATAGAATGCTTGAGGCACGAAGCAGCCACGGCGAAATTCAGCGCCCGTTGGTAATCCTCGCCATAAGCGCGCAGACCATAGATCAGCCCACCCATAAACGAATCGCCGCCACCCACCCTGTCGACGATATGCGTGATGTCAAAATGCGGCCCTTCGTAAAAATCTCCCTGATGCCAGAGCACACCCGACCAGGTATTGTGGCTGGCGGAGAGCGAGCCGCGGAGAGTTACAGCAATCGTCTTCAGGCTGGGGAAACGCTCCGCCAGAGTATCACATACATATTGGTACTTTTCAGCCTCGACTTTCCCGGCAATCACGTCGCTTTCAGGCGCCTTGATGCCAAAGACCTTATCGGCATCTTCCTCGTTGCCGATAGCTACATCGCAGTACCGGACAATCTCCGGCATAACATCACCGGCTTTCTTGCCCCATTTCCATAGGTTTTTGCGATAATTCAGATCGCACGAGACCGTCAAGCCCATCTCCCTGGCGGTCTGTACGGCTTCCAGGCAAACTTCGGCGGTCCCGGCGGAGATAGCAGGGGTAATCCCGGTCCAATGAAACCAGTCGGCATCGGCAAACACAGCATGCCAATCCACCATGCCCGCTTCGATGGTGGAGATGGCAGAATGAGCCCGGTCGTAAACGACCTTACTGCCCCGCTGCATGCTTCCTATTTCCAGGAAGTAGATGCCGAGCCGCTCGCCGCCGCGAACGATCTTATCGATACCAACACCATACTGCCGGAGATACGCTATACAGGCTTCCCCGACATCGTTTTCCGGTATGCGGGTGACGAAATCGACCGGCAGGCCATAATTGGCCAGTGAGACGGCCACGTTGGCCTCACCACCACCGTAGATGGCATCGAAGCTGCGCGCTTGCGGAAAACGCTGGAAGCCCGGTGGCGACAGCCGCAGCATGATCTCGCCAAAAGTAACGATTCTATTGCCCATAAATATCCCCCTTTGAAAACAGTTTTTAGTGTTTATCTTTAGTGACCGGTCAAACAGCCGCGAGCGGCAACCGAAAACTCTGTATGCACCTGCTGTTACCAAAAGTTACGACCAAAGAGAACATGCCCTTTGGTCGTGACAAAAGCCCGATATCTCTGCGGCAAAACCACAGATGTAATCTGTGCCCACGCGCAGCCTATCTATCATCGATGATGCTCCCATTAGCGACAGAGCCAGCCCCCGTCCATCGGCACGATTGCGCCATTCATGTAGTCGGAAGCCGCGGAAGCCAGAAAGACTGCAATTCCCTTCAGGTCAGCAGGATCGCCCCAACGCCCAGCGGGAATACGCTCCAGGATAGACTTATTTCTGGCTTCATCGGCCCGCAACGGGGCGGTGTTATCGGTTGCCATGTAGCCGGGGGCAATCGCATTGACATTGATGTTCTGCCCAGCCAGTTCGTTGGCGAGCGCCTTGGTAATACCTGCAATACCGCTCTTGGCCGCCGTGTAGGAGGGTACCAGAATGCCGCCCTGGAAGGACAGCATCGAGGCGATGCTGATGATCTTGCCGCCGCCGTGCGGAGCCATATGACGGGCAGCCGCTTGCGAGAGGAAGAAGGCCGCCTTGAGGTTGATTTGCAGCACGTCGTCCCAGTACTCTTCGCTGAAGTCGAGGATCGGGGCACGGCGGATGATCCCGGCGTTGTTCAGCAGAATATCCAGGCCTCCCAGCTTTTCTACCACTTCGGCGACGACCTCGCCCAGCTGTTCCACACTGGCCTGGCGCAAATCACAGACGATTGAGTGGAACTTCTTACCGAGCGCACTGATTTGCTCGCCGGTCTCGCTGCATTCCATTATATCCAACCCGGCGATGTCGGCTCCGGCCTCGGCCATACCAAGGGCCATAGCCTGACCCAGCCCACGGCCGGCCCCGGTTACCAGAGCAACTTTTCCTTCCAGACTAAAGGAGTCCAGCACACTCATCTTACCCTCCCATCTCTCTTAACATCGGGACGGTGCGGCTTACCCAACCCAAATCAGGATCATCGACCGTGGCCTGGACACGCTGCTCACCGCCCAGGAACCACAGATAGTAAGTGGTATATCCGGGTGCGCTGACGACAGTGTGGAAGCCCTTATCCATCATGTGGATAGTGTTATCCCTCACAGTGAAGTTCTCTTCATAGCCATCTTCGTTATAGTAGTGGCATATACCAAAGCCATCTGCCGGGCTGACCTTGAAATAGTACATCTCTTCATGGTAAGCCTGGCGAGGCAGATCATCAACCTGGTGCTTGTGTGGCGGGTAGGTGCTCCAGTTGCCGCTGGGGGTAAATGTCTCGCCAACAATCAGGCGTCGAGCCGGCAGCTCGGGCTGAGCAGCCAGAGTCAGGATTTGGTGGAAATAGCGCTTGAAGTTGTAGGCGCCCCAAATTCCATTGGCAACCTGGGAAGGATCGATTACGTAGGGCTCAATTGATGCGTCGCTGGGTGCGCTCGGCAGGGCAATCTCCACCGCCCCCTCTGCCTTGACGGAGAAATCAGCACCTGCAGGCAGATAAACCGAGTAGGGCTTGCCGCCAAAGACGTTAGGACGACCACCGACCTTCTCGAAAGTGGCTCCATCAACCTGGAAAGTAGCTTTGCCTCCCAGGATCACTGCCAGGAACTCGCGGTCTCCGGTGTTACCGGAATACTCCTCACCTGCGCTCATCTTAAGAAGGCTGAAATCCAGCACTTGGCATGGATTATAAGGCAGTGTATTCAACCCAGAGTCCGCAGTTAATGATGCATGATTTCTCATATTAATCTCTCCTGAAGAATAGTAAGGTGCAACAAGTAACGAGAGTCACAAAGAAACAGCTCCGACGAGCTCCAGCTCATCCGGCAATAACTCTTTCTTGAGAACGGCAATGAATTGTGGGTGATGGGTAACGAGAAAACAGCAGGACACAAACGCTGCGCCAGATGGTCACGAGCAGTTCCTTCCGACACTTAGTGAAGATAACACAAAACCACGCAAATCACAAAATGAAACGGAGGCAACATTCTGAGACAACTGGCATTTGAAAGCTTTTGGTCCCCAAAAACGCTCAGCAATCGAAAGAAAATGAAAGCAATTGACAAAAATGCCATTTTAACTATATGATAATTCAAAGAAAAATCGAAGGCACCACAAAAAAACAAGTTACGGGAAACATGGTAACGGATCGGTACAGGAAAATCCTTGACCTATTGGTTTGCAAGGATATGGTGACTGTATCAGAGCTACGAGACATACTTGGTGTTTCGTCAGTCACCATTCGAGCAGATCTAAACCAATTAGCAGCAGAAGGACAGTTAGTTCGCACGCATGGAGGAGCGCGGGCAAACAGTACAGGCATACGCCAGGAGCATACTTATGCTACCAGACAACAGATCAATGCTGAGCAGAAAAGATGCATCGGCTACCTAGCAGCCTCTCTCGTGAAATCGGATGAAGCTATCTTACTGGATGCCAGTACAACCGCCGTGGCAGTTGGAAAAGCGCTCATGCAGAGAACAGATCTGCACAATATGACAGTCGTCACAACAGGCATTTGGACAGCCTTGGAATTATTAGGCGCCCCTCACATTAACATCGTCATAATCGGCGGCCATGTTCGAGAGACGACCGGCTCGATCGCCGGGGAGCTGACCAAAGCGACCTTAAGCGGTTTCAACTTTACAAGAGCGTTTTTGGGCGCGGGTGGCATAAATCTCGAAGAAGGTCTTACGGACACCCCTCTCATGGAGGTAGAGCTAAAACAAGTCATTGTTCAGAGAAGCCAGGAAGTCAATGCTATTATCGATGGGTCGAAGTTTGGTAGGGTATCTCTTGCTTCATTTGCATCAATCGATGAGATCGCACATGTCATTACCGACAGCAGTGCACCCGAGGACATGGTGGACGCG
>JAFGMS010000467.1 GCA_016927375.1 Anaerolineae bacterium | reverse complement strand
TTGGGTTGTTGCCTTCCAGAGCCACAAACTGTATCTTGCTTACAAGATCATCACTCAAAATGAAAGTTTATGACCGTGCTGAGTATACCTGTTACCCTCTTCGGGCAACGCTTTTGATTCGCTACCCGTTGCCCGGCACGCAGCATCGTTTTCAAGGAGAACAGTCATGCCCATGAATGATCTCATCCCCATACTTTTCGTTGGTGGCTTCATAGTTTTGTTCCTGGTGCTGGTGATAGGCAGTAATCTGCTCGGTGCCCGCCGCTTTGCCGAGCGTACTGCCAGATTGGAGCAGCAAACCTTGGAGCGTGGTTGGGAGTATCTTGGTTTCCGAGAGGGCGGCGTCGAGTCTCACACCTTCAACGGCGAGACCGATGGTGTCTCCTGGCAGCTCGAGTCCTATTACCGTCGCAGCTCATCGTCGTCGAGCCGGGGCTCCGGCAGTTCCACCCAATACACTCGTTGGTGGACAGAGTCGGTTAAACTGTCTGACGATGTCGTGCTGCTGCTTCCTAGCATGGGAAAGACCTTTCAGGCTTTTGGTGCAGCCGGGGCTATGGTGCCGGGAGAGCTGAAAGGATTTGCTGGGTCATTGATCCAGATGTTTTTGCGCTTCTTTGTGACCAACGTCCTGCGTGCGGCGCCTGATGACGCGCGGGTTTTCGATAATATCCGGCAGATACAGGCGGGCAGCGATGCGCTGCGCCAGCGTTACACCATCCTGGCAACCAGTGATATGGTGGCCGATCGCTTCCTGGATGAAGACGCCGAGCAGATGCTGCTGGAGTTGGCCCCAGAAAAGTGGAGCGACGCGCAAAGCTTGCGGGTAATGGCAATCGTGTATTGGCACAGGGGTATTCAGCTCGTCATCGAAGATCAAATCGTCGATATAGACAAACTGGAGCAGATCGTTCGCCTGGGAGTGGCTCTGGTGAGCGGGCAGAAATCGTCGGTGTGGTCGTAGAACAATGCAATCAACCACCGAAGCCAAGCCGCAGCCCATTTTCAACTTGTTCGGTCTCAAGCTACCGGCCAGAGCCACGCTTACAACAATCATCACCACGACGATTTTACTGATCGATCACTACTATGAGTTTGCCCTGGATAGGTTTCCCGCGTCGACACAGCCTGAGCGTCTGCGTATAGCAGCTTACGAGCATCTGGTTTTCTATCTGGTCATCCCCTTGCTGGTGATTGTGTTGATCTACCGCCAGCGGCCCGCCGATTACGGCTTCAAGCTGGGCGATTGGCGGGCAGGGGTGAAGTGGACACTCATCATCTGGGCCATTGCCGCGCCGATCCTTTTCTTTGCCGGGCGGACGCCTGAAATGCAAGAGTATTACTTGCGCTACTTTGCCGCCCCGCTCGATATGCTGACGACGGCCGCGCTGGAGTTGGTCGGCTGGGAATTCTTCTTTCGTGGCTTCTTGATGTGGTCGCTTTATGAGGTGGCCGGACCGAGCGCGGTGATCTTGCAGGCCGTTCCCTTTGCCATGGCGCACATGTCCAAGCCGCCACTTGAGACGCTCAGTACCATCTTCGGTGGCACAATGTTTGGCTGGGTAGGCTGGCGGACCAGATCGGTCCTCTACCCGTTCTTGATTCACCTCTTCATCTCGACATTTACCATTATTGTGTCAGTGACGATGTAGCGGTAACAGTGTAGAGGTCATCTTCATCAGCAACCACCGGGCCGCGAGCCTGCCAATGCGCCATCTCCGCTGTCGATTCTCGCGCCTCAGCAATGATGAGTTCCTGAAGCTCTGGTGGCAGTTTTCGCAGATAGGCCAACACCTTGCTTGTTTGGTGACCGCAGCCTCCGGATCGCCGGGATCGACATCAGCCAGATGCTCAGCCAACGCCTCTGGTCCAGCCTCGCCGCCCAACATATTGATCCATAAGTTCAGCAATTCAAACTTGTGCTTCGGTGCCATCACTGTGTTGTCTTCCAAGAAATCGGCGACACGAAACATCAGGTAGGCAACAGTGGTAGTATCTCGTAACGGCGCCGGGAGTGGCTCGACAGAAAGCGCGAACATCCGGCTGACCAGGCACACCATAGTAATGGGATCGAAGGAGCGAACTGGGGATTGAGTAAGCCCGATGGTAGTCTCCTGTCTTGGTAATGGGATGTAGAAGAGAACCTCTCCTTCTGCCCTCTATCCGCCACCGGTATACGATTAATACAACAAAGCATCATCTTGGAGGGGCCGCTGTGTTTACTTTCTCAGATGCATTGGCATGTCGATGATTGCCCGTATCTTTCCCATCTTCTGGCGGCGGTAAGTCAGCGCCAGCTTAATCACCATGGCCGTCTGGTTGTGCAGCAAGCTATGCCACCAGCGTGCCGGGACAAATTCCGGTAGCAGCACACTGGCCAGTTGACCATCATTATGTTCCCGATCGGTTTTGTCCAGAAAGTTCAGGAACGGGCCAACAACCGAACGATATGGCGAAGAGATGATCTCCAATTGTATGTCATGCTCCAGTCCCCACTCTTTCCAACGTTTGCAGAT
Organism: Anaerolineae bacterium; assembly: GCA_016927375.1. GTDB lineage: Bacteria > Chloroflexota > Anaerolineae > Aggregatilineales > UBA3940 > JAFGMS01. The sequence goes on along the minus strand of JAFGMS010000467.1, from coordinate 1,654 downwards.
TAAATCCCCTGAGCCCGGCTCAATCTCGATGAAGACCGCTGTGACATGCTTGGAGATGGCTCGGGCATAGCGCAGTGCCTCAATCACCCCTCGATGCACACCGGAGATTGGTAAGACAACGCGGGGCTCTGGCAGCGGCGCGAGCGAGGGCGGCAGCCCACGAAGTGTAAGCTGTGCACGAGTGTCCTCATAGTGATGATGCACCATGCGGAAAGTCAGCACCAGGAGCGGGATCAGGAATATTACGATCCAGGCTCCTTCCACGAATCTACTGACACCAATAATCAGCAGCGCCACTGTGGTCGCCAGCATACCCAGGCCGTTCATTATTGTCTTGATTCGCCAACCAGGACCATGCACCCGTAGCCAACGCGCAACCATCCCCGCCTGTGACATAGTAAATGCGAGAAACGCACCGACCGCAAAGAGCGGAATCAGCATGTGGGTATCGCCATTAAAAATGACGATCAAGAAACCAGCCAACCCGGCCAGCAATATGATCCCATTGGAAAAAACAAGCCGGTCGCCCAAAAACGTCAGCTGGCGCGGCATATAGCCATCTTGTGCCACCAATGAAGCCAACCGTGGAAAACCAACATAGCTGGTGTTGGCCGCGACAACCAACACCAACAACGTCGAGGATTGTATAAATAAGTAGACAGCACCAGGACCAAAAGTGCGCCGGGCCAGCGCCGAGAGAATGGTCTCTTGTGCATCGGCTACTACCGCCAAATACTGCGTCAGCCCTATCGTCCCTAAAAACAACACCCCCATGATGATCGTCATCGCTGCCATAGTCTGGTTGGCGTTCCTGACCTCGGGTGGCTTGAAGATCGTTACACCATTGCTGATCGCCTCGACGCCTGTTAACGCTGTGCAGCCTGCCGCAAAGGTATGCAAGATAAGAAAGAGCGCTACCTCCTCGGTAGCCACCAATGTAGTGGCACGGATCGAGCCTGGCCCTTGCGTCAGTGCTACGTAGGCACCAACACCGATCATTATCAAATACACTGCCACAAACAAATAAATTGGAATAGCCATCACTGTCCCCGACTCGCGCAGCCCGCGCAAGTTCGCGACTGTCATGACCAACAATAGTAGCAGAGAGAGAGCAACACGATGGGACCACAAAAACGGAAAAGCCGAAGCAATAGCGGCCACACCGGCAGTCAGGCTGACAGCCACATTGAGCACATAACTCATTGTCAAACCAGCCGCTGCTACTAACCCAAAGTTAGCACCCAGATTCTCTCTTGCGACAGAGTAAGAGCCACCCCCAGATGGGTAGGCGCTGATGACCTGGGAATAAGAAAGCGCCACAATGACCAATAACCCGGCAATCGCCAACGCGATCGTCCATGAATAGGCCAGGCCTGCTGCTCCGGCCACCACCAAGCCTAAGAAGATTTCCTGGTTAGCATAGGCTACTGAAGCCAAAGCATCGGGTGATAAGGCAGCCAACGCACGGATCTTATCCAGGCGCTCACGGCTGGCACTTTGTGTCGGTAACGGTGGGCCAATCAGCCACTTACGAATCTCGTTTAGCATAATTCCTCAAGTCGCACTGGCTGGACATTAGACAGCAGTTCCCGCTTTGGAGATTTGCAGCAGGGATTGCTGACAAAAAACCTGTTTTTTTCTCTGCGTTCTCTGC